>SEDB01000311.1 GCA_004210715.1 Pedobacter sp. | reverse complement strand
TTTCTTCCTTCGGCATCAAAGATACTGGTCATTCCTACTTTTTTTCCAATAATTCCTGACATTTTATCTTTTCTTTTTAACACCCATCGAAGCAGTAGGGCTTCGTTCAAGGTGGTTGTTCGTTCCCTTTTAAGGGAGGGCAAAAATAGGAAAGAATTCTTAATATTCAAATAGTTAGCCAAATATTTTTCAACTATTTTTGATTTTTTTTCAAAGGCGTTGTAGCGATCATCATTTTATTACCAAAAATGTACATTTAAGGCAAAATCATGATGGTTTTTCAAATAATTTGCTGATACGGCGGGGTTTAGCTAAAACGCTCGACTAATGTGCTAAACCACCATTTAAACTGATGGCTATGATCGCTAAGATGATAAAACCGATGAGGACATATAGATAATCTCTTTCTATAAAAAAGCTAAAAATTGCGAAAATGATACGTGCTATTGGTGTGAAAATCAGCATTAATATACCAAACTGCACAATAGCATCACCATGAAAAGTGGCTATCCCTTTGAAAATTGCAGCGATGGATGAAAATTTTGAAAGCTCTGGTTTAAACACTTTATAATCGGTAATCACACCGTTATTGTGAATAAGAAATATAACGCCGCCGATTAGCACAATACTCATAGAAATAATTACACCCGCACGTAAAAGCGTACCCAAAATTACCTGGATATCTTTATCATTGATATTTTCTTTCTTTAATGCACTCATCCTAAAGTCCGCTAATTCCTTTATATATCATCTGTAATGCCAAAAACGTAACCACAACTGCAAAAACAATTTTTAGTTTATCCGTTTTGGTTCTTAATAAAACTTTTGATCCGATGGAAGCACCCGTTAAAACCCCAATGCAAACAGGCATGGCAATTCCCGGATCGATTTGACCACGATGCAAATAGACAATTGCACTTGCAGCAGCAGTTACGCCCATCATAAAATTGCTTGTTGTTGTAGACACCTTAAAAGGTAGACGCATGATATTATCCATAGCAATTACTTTAAGTGCACCACTACCAATACCCAGCAAACCAGATAGCGTTCCGGCGAAAAGCATCATGGCAAAACCACCAGGTACATTTTTTACCGCATAAGCATGATCAACGCCTTTATCTGGATAGCTACTATTTAGCTTAAAAAACTTTGCCCATTTATCAGTATTATCCAATGTGGTGTGATCTACTTTTTTCTTTAGCGTCATGATCGCTGAGAAAATCAAAATACATCCAAAAATGATTGCAATATAATTGGCATTGAGATAAACTGCCACAATTGCGCCAGAGATAGCACCAACTGTTGTTGCAATTTCTAAAAACATGCCAATTCGAATATTCGTTATTCCTTCTTTTACATAGGCCGCAGCAGAACCTGATGAGGTAGCAATGACTGAAACGATTGAAGCGCCAATGGCATAATGAATATCAACACCGAGGGCAAGCGTGAGTAATGGAATAATAATTACTCCACCACCTAATCCAGTTAACGAACCCAGTAAACCCGCTAAAAAAGCGCCCAATAAAACGATAATGGTAAATAACAATACCGACATGCGGGCAAATATAAGGCACACATTTTGGCTAAACGAAACATTTAGAGAATAAAATAAAGTCTATATGTTATATGGATAAAATGATTTCGCATCTAGCATGAATCCTAAAAGTGACGGTTTACCTAAAGCCAGTCTTAATTATTTTTTGGTATGAAGCCTACTTGCTTTAACTAAATCTACATTCTTAAAACTTTCCAACAGCTCAAAAGCAATTTGCCGAATCATTTCAGGCAAAGGGTTGATGGAAAATTTATTTCTGTTCGCATCTTTAATTTTCCAACCAGAAGTATCTAAATTAATTTGCTCCAATCCTGCCGCAGACTTTGTAATTTTGGCTCTGGAAAAAGCAATCTGGCTGGAATCTACCATCACTTTTTTATTTTTCCACCAGTTTTCCTGAGATACTTTTGTTAAAGCCAAAGGGTCCAATTTCGCAAAATAACCCCAACTTCTACCCGGAACGTGTTTTAACTTCAGTAAACCTATAAAGTTTACAGGACTTTTAGCATCATAATGATCCGAGCTGCAGCAAATTGGAACATTTCCTAATTTCAGTTGTGCTATTAATGATTTTGATTGTGCTGAACCATGAAAAATCAGCACAATTTTTTCTGCTATGAATTTGGTTATAGCTTCATGTCCCGCATCATACTCATTACATAAATCCTTGATTTCTGACAACGAATTGCTAAACTGCAAAAATAATTCTGATTGATTAATTGGCACCTTCATTATTGAACTACTTTCCCAACCTCTTGATCATTTCTGCACTTAAGTCTCTGCCATCATTTAAACGGTTTGCAAAAAAGGACTTTGCAGCCTCGAAATGTTCTTTATATCCTTTCAAATCGCCGTACCCTATTATTGATGCCCATTCATGAACAGCGGTATGAAATTCCAAATCATCGCCGCGAATCGATTTATCGTACAAAGCAGTCGTAATCGATTCTTCTAACATTTCTTCGTTTTTGAACAGATATTCTGCTATCCCTAACCTCAATTTAAAAGGCGGTGTTTGGCAAATCAAATTATCATAAGGATTTACGCCCATTTTATACCAGGCATAAACCATGCTTAATAAACTTAAATGAGAGTTTGGTTTTTGTTTATGTTCAGAATCTGATAAACTAAACTCTTTCATAATGTTATCATCCAACAGGAGAAGCGATCTGCTTTCATGAAAAACAAAATCACGTGCTGCATAAATCTTTTCTCTAAATTCTGTTTCATTTTCACAAATCATCAGCTTATACAGTTCAGATTCTGTATGCAGGATTATCCCATGGAAAGAAACCGGCATTTTTCCACGCAGAACCCATGCTCTCAAAGCCCATGTGCGTTACCGCTTGCGTATCCGCAACAATGCGATCGTGCTCACGATAATCATTCATTTCAATAATGTTTGATTTTAGTGATTGATAAACCTCCAATGCTTTTGCATACACTTCATCTGTTGCACGATGGCGAACCACCACCAATGTTTGACCTACCGGACTGAATGCCGGGCCATGCAATGAATGGCAGGTTACAATTTGCGTATCTTCTGGAAGATGTTTTTCAAATGCGGCAATTTCAGGATGTTTTACAGAGGTTTGTCCGGATACGATGGCGCCATATTTTGTAGACCGGGCAAAGGTTGAAACCACCTCATCGATTTTCTCTGCTTCAACACAATAGATAATAAAATCTGATTTACGGGCAACCTCATGGCCATCAATTAAAACTTCAATTCCTTTTGGTTCCAATTCATTTTTTAAATCTGAAAAACGTAAAGGCATATCTGCTCCACATACTTTATAACCTGCGTTTACAAACGATACGGCGTACAATTTACCCATATCCCCTAAACCGATAATTCCTATTTGCATGCAACAAATGTAATCTATCGCAAAACAAATTATAATAAAACCTCAATAAAATTGTTATTTAACAAGTTTATAAAGCATCTTTTTATTTATCAATACCAATTTATTAACTAAAATATATTGGATAAGAAATAGATAAAAATGTAGTTTTACATTCTAACACCTATATTTAAACTATGCAGAAAATTACACCTACCCTATTGTTTTTAGGCGCAATGCTATTTTTAAACGCGGCGTTTGCGCAAGTTTTGCCAGACACGACGAAAAATACTGATCCTTCCTTGAACGGACAATATCAGTTTATGCTAAAAAAATCAAAAACCTTATATGGTGCCAAATTAATTAATCCATCTCGGTTAACAAGTTTATGGAAAAGTGTAAGCGATACGCTGAGAAAAGAGCGTAAACAACTGCAAGAGGCAAAACTGGAAATTAAAACGCAATCGCAAAACATTTCCAGTTTAAAAGGAGAAGTTTCTGGAAAAGAAAATTCTTTAGCTGATGCTACCGCTTCTGTAAATGAGATTAAATTTTTAGGAATATCTTTTAACAAAGGAACCTACAATACCATCGTTTGGGCTATTATAATTATTCTGGGCGCAGGCTTGGCAATTGTTATTTTTCAATCGGGAAAATATAGAAAAGAAGCTACCTACCGAACACAGCTTTATCAAGAGGTTGCGGATGAATATCAAGCCCATAAA
>SEDB01000310.1 GCA_004210715.1 Pedobacter sp. | reverse complement strand
AGTTCAAATAATGGCGCAACATCTGCTGTAGTATTAAGAACTGATGAGTCTACGGGAGATATTCCATTATCTACTTTAGCTCAAACTTACGCTCTAATTTATAGCGATTTAAATACGGCGATTGGCTTATTTACTGCGTCAGGTAAAACACGTTCAGCGGCTCAGTTTTATTTAACGGATATTAATGTAGCTTACGCCACTTATGCAAGAGCTGCGTTAAATAGGCAAGATTATGCAACTGCCGAAAACTATGCGAACAAGGCTAAGCAAAACTTTCCTCTAATGACTGTTGCACAATATAGAACAGGTTTTAACACCTCAAATAGTGAGTGGATATGGGGTTCGTACGGTGCTACAGATGAAACGCTATATTTCTATTCATTTCATGCTTACATCGCATACAATTCTTTTCTGCAACTGATATGCCTGGGGTTGGAAATCTGAATCATTTTAGAAGTTCGGAAATGATTTTAATTGAAGCAGAAGCTAAATATTTTCAGAATAAACCTGCTGCAGAAATTCAGTCGTTACTCACAGCACTTACCCGAACTACTTTAAGAGATCCAAGCTATACAAGTACTGCAACCGGTGCAGCGCTCTTAGAAGAAATTAAAACTTACAGAGCAATTGAACTTTGGGGTGAAGGTTTTGACTTCTTTGATTTGAAAAGATGGGGTACAGCAATTGAAAGAAAAAGTTATACTGATGGTGGTAATTTTGTAAGCCCATTAAATGCTACAATTCAGCCAACTGACCGTAATAATTGGAAAATCGTAATCCCAGCTAGAGAGAACGATTATAATGATGCAATTCAATAATCTTATCGTTTTTAACGTAAAAGAAAAGGCAATTTTGTAAAGAAATTGCCTTTTCTTTTTGATAAGATTTACAAGACGTAAAATTTCCCCGACTTCGGACTTTATCCTTCGGTTTAAAGTATTAGCTATTTGGATTACGCTGATTTATTTTCTTTACTTTTTATAATTAGACTTTGAATTGCCAACTTCAGTCTTTCAGCTTTTTCTCCTACCTTTGAAACCAAACATGGCCAAAAACATTTATTTCGCTTCCGATTTTCATTTGGGTACGCCCAACTACGAAGAAAGTCGTTCTCGTGAAGATCGCATTGTAAACTGGTTGAATTTTATTGAGCCAACTTGCAGCGAACTATTTTTAATGGGCGATATCTTCGATTTTTGGTTCGAGTACGCCAAAGTAATTCCCAAAGGATTTATTCGTTTGCAAGGAAAATTAGCCACTATGGCCGATGTTGGAATTAAAATTTATTTCTTCAAGGGAAACCATGACATGTGGGTCCGTGATTACTTTACCCAGGAAATTGGAATGGAAATCATCAGCAATGAAAAAATCATTGAGCGGAACGGCAAGAAATTTTATCTCCATCATGGTGATGGATTAGGGCCAGGAGACGCGAAGTACAAGTTTTTAAGGAAAATATTCAGAAGCAAACTTTGCCAATGGCTGTTTGCCCGCTTGCATCCAAATTTTGGAATTGGCATCGCGAACGCCTGGAGCCAGGGAAGCAGGGCTGCGCAAACCGAAAAGGAAGTTTTTATGGGTGAGGATAGGGAGTGGCTAGCCATTTATGCAAAAGAACAGCTGCAAAAACAACACTTTGATTTCTTTATTTTTGGGCATAGACATTTGCCTTTGGATATTGATTTAGGTAACGGAAGTCGTTATGTAAATATCGGTGAATGGCTTAATTATAATTCTTACGGCGTTTTTGATGGTGTTGAGTTGAAACTGGAATACTTCAAATAAAATTTTTGAAAGGTCGTCATCACGACCGTAGCGGAGAGATCTTTGTGTATTGACTTTTTGGAAAGCAAAATCTGTAAAACGATTAATTGTCCGTCGGGCTTTCCATTATAGTCCCGATGAAAAATCGGGAGCTGCCATTCTAATCCCGTTTAATTACGCAGGTTCTTGCTGCTATTTTGAGCTGCTACCGTTCATGCAGTTTCAAAAAGGCACGTTACGATGGTTTCTAAACCCGATATGAGTGTAAAGCCACCAGTTTTCTCGGTGCTTGTAACGCTAGCGGGACAATTGGCCGCCATGTTTACCGAACCGTTGATTTCCAAACCTTTTTAAACAGTATCGGCCTGTTCCAAACAAATTCAGCTTTTTTCCTTATTTTTGCATTTCCTAAATTTTTGGCGCAATCCAAAAAGGGAGTATTTCAATTTGAATAATACTATGTTAGATAAGTTAGAGGCTATAAAACTACGTTGGGAAGATGTAGAAGAATCGTTGAGTAATCCGGATGTGATTCAGGACATGAAACGTTTTGCGGCTTTAAATAAAGAATATAAAGACTTGGGCAAAATTGTGGATGAATACAAAATCTACAAAAATGTGATGAGTAATATTGATGCCAATAAAGAAATTTTAGCAACTGAAAAAGATGCTGAAATGCGTGAAATGGCAAAAGAAGAGCTCGATTTGTTGTTGAAACAACAAGAAGAAATGGAAAGTAATATCCGTTTGATGTTAATTCCTAAAGATCCGGAAGACGCTAAAAACGCTGTTTTCGAGATCCGTGGTGGTACTGGTGGTGATGAAGCGGCATTATTTGCTGGTGATTTGTACCGCATGTATACCCGTTATTTTGAAACGAAAGGCTGGAGAGTGGAAACTGTTGATGTAACTGAAGGTACTGCTGGTGGCTACAAAGAGGTTATTTTAAAGGTAAATGGCGATGATGTTTACGGGCAGTTAAAGTATGAAAGTGGTGTACATCGCGTTCAAAGAGTGCCTGACACAGAAACGCAAGGTCGTGTGCATACCTCGGCAGCTTCGGTAGCTGTTTTGCCAGAAGCTGAAGAGATCGATTTGTACATTAATCCTGCCGACATTGAACTTCAAACTTCACGGTCAGGTGGTGCCGGTGGTCAGAACGTAAATAAGGTAGAAACTAAAGTACAATTAACGCACAAACCATCGGGTATTGTGGTGGTTTGCCAGCAGGAACGTTCGCAATTGGGTAACCGTGTAATTGCAATGGAAATGTTGCGTAGTAAGTTATATGACATCGAATTGCAGAAAAAAAATGGTGATATTGCTGCTAAACGTAAAACAATGGTATCTACTGGTGACCGTTCAGCAAAGATTAGAACCTACAATTATCCACAGGGAAGGGTTACTGAGCATAGAATTGGTTTAACGATGTATAACCTGCCAACCATTATGGATGGAGAGATTCAAGATATTATTGATGCTTTACAGTTTGCTGAAAATGCAGAGAAAATGCAAGAAGGCGCTGGTAACTAGCTGGTTAAAATTATTTTAAAATAAAATTTGCAAATAAGGATATTGTCTCTATATTTGCAACCTCGAAAGAGGAAAGAGGCTCGAACTTTAAAGAAGAGCAAAAGGAGTGGTAGTTCAGCTGGTTAGAATGCCTGCCTGTCACGCAGGAGGTCGCGGGTTCGAGTCCCGTCCATTCCGC
>SEDB01000309.1 GCA_004210715.1 Pedobacter sp. | reverse complement strand
TCTATCGCTACCATTGGTGCGTTCGCAATCGGCGAATATCCCGAAGGCGTAACCGTAATGCTTTTTTACACGATTGGCGAGTTGTTTCAGATGGCTGCGGTAAACCGGGCAAAAAGAAATATTTCTGCTTTACTTGATGTTCGAGCCGATGTAGCCCATGTGTTAAGAAACGGAAAATACGAAAGTGTTGGTCCTGAAAAAGTGGAAATTGGCGAAACGATTCAAATTAAAGCCGGAGAAAAACTGCCCTTAGATGGCGAAATGCTTTCTGAAAAAAGCAGCTTTAACACATCAGCTCTAACTGGAGAAAGCAAACCTAAAACCATTAATAAAGGCGAAAACGTTTTAGCCGGAATGCTGAATTTGGATAAAGTAATTGAGATTAAAGTAACTAAAGTTTTTGCTGATAGTGCATTATCTCGCATTTTGGAAATGGTTCAGAATGCCTCTGTCAGAAAAGCAAAAACTGAACTATTTATCCGGAAATTTGCGAAGGTTTATACACCAATTGTTTTTTTTCTGGCACTCGCACTTGTTACCCTGCCAATTTTAATTTTAGGAAGCGATTATCATTTTCAAACCTGGTTATATCGCTCATTGGTTTTTCTGGTTATTTCCTGTCCCTGCGCTTTGGTGATTTCGATTCCTTTAGTAAAAATGAAATTCATCCAGCAGAAAATATTGAAGAAATAGCAGGAATGGGATTAAAGGGAACAGTAAACGGTAAGGCTGTTCTTGCTGGTAATGTGAAGCTTCTCGAAAAATTTAACATCAGCTTTGATTCCGAAATTGCAGCAATTGAAGAAAGTATTGTTGTGGTTGCCGTTGACGGGCAATATGCTGGTTACGTTTTAATTGCTGATGAAATAAAAGAAGATGCTGCGGAGGCGATTAAACAACTGCATGCCAATGGCGTAAAACAGGTGGTGATGCTGAGTGGAGATAAAACATCCATTGTTAAAAAAGTTGCTGGCGTTCTAGGTATAACTACTTACTTCGGCGATTTACTGCCAGAAGATAAAGTTGCAAAGTTAGAAGAGATAAAACAGGATAAAACCAGGGTAGTTGCTTTTGTTGGTGATGGCATTAATGATACACCAGTATTGGCCATTAGCGATATCGGCATGGCAATGGGCGCAATGGGTAGCGATGCCGCCATTGAAACCGCAGATGTTGTGATTCAAACTGACCAACCTTCAAAAATTGCTACAGCAATTAAAATTGGCAAGGCTACAAAAAATGTTGTGATTCAGAATATTGTACTGGCTTTTGCTGTAAAAGCATTGGTGTTAATTTTAGGTGCAGGCGGTCTAGCCACTATGTGGGAAGCTGTTTTTGCAGATGTTGGTGTGGCATTGCTGGCTATCTTAAATGCCGTTAGAATTCAAAAAATGAAGTTCTAGATTACTATAGATTTTAGTATATTTAGTTTATGGCTGATCCGATTCCATATCCTCTCTTAGAGAATGAACCTGTTCGGGAATTTAATGATATTGATGCATCTTTAACTTACAGTTATGCAAATTATCTAAATTGGCTTTTTGATGATCGGGTGGAGCTGATCGAATAATTACCCGCACCAATATTTCGCAAGGCTATTTTCTCAGCCTAAAATCTTTTTTTGAACTTTTACCTATCCTGTTTTCGGAAAGTAGTACTTAATGTCCTGGAGGAAGAATTCGTATAAACAATTAATCTTAATCCATGTTATCTTAACTTAAAATTTAGATTAATGCAAAATCAGACGATTATACAATATTTCCATTGGTATTACAACGAAGAACAAAATTTATGGACTAAAGTAGCACAAAAGGCTGCGCATCTTAATGAAATTGGGGTAACGGGAGTATGGTTGCCGCCTGCTTATAAAGCGAGCACTGGTGGTTATTCAGTTGGTTACGATGTTTACGATTTATTTGATTTGGGCGAGTTCGACCAAAAGGGAAGTGTAAATACACGCTACGGTACAAAGCAGGAATATATCGATGCCATCAAAGCATTGCAAGATCAGGGAATTTCGGCTTTGGCTGATATTGTTTTTAATCATAAAGCTGGAGGCGATGAGCTTGAAAAGGTAAAGGTTAGAACGGTTAATCCTGATAACAGGAATGAATTTACAAGTGATGTGTTCGAAATTGAGGCCTGGACTAAATTCACCTTCCCGAACAGGGCAGGTAAATATTCGACCTTTATTTGGGATCATCAATGTTTTAGCGGTGTTGACTGGGCCGAAGATTTAAAAGAAACTGCCATTTACTCTATCCAAAATCATGTTGGTGAAGGTTTTGAAGAGGTTCCTTCAACTGAACTTGGTAACTATGACTACTTAATGTTTAGCGATATCGATTACAGAAACCGTGCTGTGGTTGAGGAACTTAAATATTGGGGAGAATGGTTGGTAGAAACCACCAATATCAATGGATTCAGGCTAGATGCAGTTAAACACATCAATCCTGATTTTATCAAAGAATGGATTGATCATTTGGAAGAGAAGTACCAGCGTAAGTTTTTTATCGTTGCTGAAGACTGGAATGTCGAAAATACCGAATCTCAGGAAGAATATCTTAGGTTAATGGAGGGTAAAACTCAAATTTTCGATTCGCTGCTTCACCATAATTTTTTCCTGGCCAGTAAGGATGGGAATGGATTTGATATGCGTACTATTTTCGACAATACCTTGATTTCTATTTCGCCAGAATTGGCGGTTACCTTTGTTGATAATCATGATTCCCAGCCGCTACAGGCTTTAGAAAGCTATGTAGAATTTTGGTTCAGACCTATAGCTTATTCCATTATCTTATTAAGAGAGCAAGGAATTCCATGCCTGTTTTTCCCGGATTTATATGGTGGAATTTACGATGATAAAAATCCAGAGGGAGAAGATACACATATTGATTTAGCGATTTTGCCAGGTTTGGAAACGATGAGCAAAGTTAGGGCAAACCTTTCTTATGGAGAACAACGCGATTATTTCGATCATTCAAATTGTGTTGGTTGGACCAGGGCAGGTGATGTGGAACATGAAAATAGCGGAATTGCTGTATTATTGAGTACAGGCGATGAAGGATTTAAAAAGATGGAAATCGGACAAAATTTCGCCGGAAAAACTTTTGTAGATGCTTTAGGTCATAGAGAACAGGAAGTTGTAATCGATGAAAGTGGCTGGGCAGAATTTCATTGTGATGCGGGAAGTGTTTCTGTTTGGATTTTGAAAAACGATTAATTTCTAATCGCTGCAGTTATGCTCTTTTAGACAGCGGATTACAAATCCCGACTAACACCTTGATGAATGTTGGTTGGGATTTGTAATCGATTGTTGGTCGGGATTTGTAATCTCGACCCTCGAAATGTCGTGAATATTGGTCGGGATTTGCAATCTTGAGTTCGAAAAATTACAAGAAATTATCTTCCTGCCTGTAAGCCCGAATAACGGCTAATTCTCCAGCTTTATCTGGTTTTGAATTTCCGTGTTCCATGCCCATTACGCCCTTGTAGCCTTTACTGTGTAAATGCCTAAATATGTTTTTATAGCAACGATCAATGGTTTTGATTAAATCGCCCTCAGTGCGCTGCATGTGATAAATATCATACAAAATTTTGCAGGATGGACTTTTTACAGCCTTACAAACTGCGTAAGTTTCATTGGTTTTTTGCAAGAATAATTCTGGTGTATCACTTAAAGTTTCAAGAACCATGATCAGTCCATGTGGCTCAAATATTTCCGCACCTGCCCGCATGGAATCGATTACGTTTGCAAACTGGTTTCCGTAAGGCAAATTGCGTTCGTAGAAACCAGGTACAACTGTTAACCATTTGGCATTACAACGTTTGGCAGCTTCAACCGATTTTTTACAGGTTTCGACAAACTTATCCTTAAATTCTTTTTTACCAGTAGTTAACGATGTTTTCCAGTTATCACCTCCATCTACCACAAAAACACCCATTCTCATCCCTAGCTGGCTAAGCAATTTGCCAATTTTTTCTTGTTCTTCCACAGACCTGTTGAGGTAACCATTATCTTCAATAGAACGGAAACCGTTATCATACATGAATTGAATTTGATCAAGAAAACTTTTGCCTGCATGGCTGGCAAACATGCCTTGATGTGGAGCGTAATCCATGTTAAATGGTTTGTTAATCAGTTTTATATCTGATTTTTCGGCAGCAAAAGTGTTGGTAAAACCTGAGCCAGTAGTAATTGCTCCAGCAGTTAATAAACTGTTTCTTATAAATTCACTTCTTTTCATGCTTTGTTGTTTTTTGTGATGGGTCAGTTTTTAATCAGTTCTCTGAAACCTGTTGATAAAGTATCGGCAATTGATCCATCTTCTCGATGATAGACAAAATAAGCTTCCAGATCTTTTCTTTTTTCTACAAATTTCAAGGCTTCTGGTAAATGCATAGCCATAAGCGCATTATCATAACCATCCGCCGTGATGGCATTTTTTGCATAAACAGTTATGCTGATCATTTCATTTTCTAATGGATATCCGGTTTTAGGATTTATTAGATGGGA
>SEDB01000308.1 GCA_004210715.1 Pedobacter sp. | reverse complement strand
CCAAAAGCTTTAAGTAGCGATGAGCGTGATACCTTGGAGAAATTACGTGAGTCTCCAAACTTCAAACCTCAACCAGGTAAAAATGATAAAAGCTTCTTCGAGAGAATGAAGGAATACTTTGAGTAAGTAATTTCAATATAAATTTAAAAACCGATGGCTTGTACCATCGGTTTTTTTTTGTGACTAAAAAAATTAGCTTTCTTTTTTGCTAAAGTATTTAGTAATTTTAAAAATATAAAATTTGTATTTAGTTTGTTTAATACCGCCGACAGATATTGCTGAAGAGATTGATGAAATGAGAAATTAAATTTCTGATAAATTTAACGTACACGAATCATTAAAAAGACCTGCACACATTACGCTTTATAATCCTGTTAAGTTAACTTCATTGCCACAAGAGCAAAAGTTTTTTAGCGCCCTTGATCGGGCAGCTTACTCAGAACCATTTCATCAGGTTCTAAAAAATTTTAATTCTTTTCCCGAGCACACATTTTACCTGGATGTGGAAAAGAATGAAGGCATAATAAATTTGAAGCTGCAAATTGATCATGAATTGAAGCCTATGAAATTACTCAAAAAGGATAGGCCTAAATTTAACCCTCATGTAACGCTGGCTTTTAAAGATTTTAAACCAGAAGTTTGCCGATACATAATTGCCGAGTTTAAAGATCGAACATTCAAAAGAAAATTTGCAGTTTCAGGCTTTTCAGTTTATAAGCATAACGGCATAAGATTGCAACCCTTTAAAGAAATCCAAAACCTGTTCCAACAGCAATCTGGCTTGCAAGCTTACTCAGTTTAAACACCGTTAACTCATCTAATTCCGAAACTTGCTGACTAATTGATTCACCCATGCGCACATTCCAAATATTTCCAGCATCTACAAAGGCCGCTCCTTTTAAGGTTGCACCAAAAAACTTTTTTGCAAGGGTAAAACGATATTCAAAATTCGTTTCTAATCTCATTGTCCCTAACTGATCCAAGCCAAAAAAGGCTTTTCGATATTCATCGGTTGCAATAACTTCCCTATTATAATTTCCCGGCCCAACTGTTCTGGCCTGCCAAGCCCTCAAGCCATTTGAACCTCCGGCAAAAAATTGCTTTTCAAAAGGAATCCCTGTTAATATTGAATTTCCATACGAATAAGCTATCCCTGTATTCAATCTGGCGATAAATTGCCGCTCACCACCTAAATGCTTATACCACCTTAAATCTAGTTCAGGCCTAACATATTGATTAAATGGCAAACCTAATATTTTAGCAGGATTATCATTTGCAGGATCACTCTCCGAACCTCCAATTTTGGAAATACCTTGTAGCAAGTTACCCGCGATATCGATATTTGCTCTTAAATAAACGAAACTTTTCAACTGGTTAAGTTTGTCTGCATTTAGTGTATAGCTGTATTTCATGCCCAATGTCAAGTCTTTCCGACCCAATAATGTGGCATAATATAAGTTATTAGTTAACGTAGCAGAATCAACTCCATCTTCTAAAGTACCTAAACGGTATTCGAAATTTAGTGGCGTAAAAGAGTGAAGTTTAGATTTTGTTTCATACCAGTCGTAAGTTATTGAGTTGATAAAAACCCGTCTTACCGATACATCCTTTTGCAAAGCATAAATATAGCTGGATGAAAAAGTGGTGTGAGGCATACCATTACCACCTAAAATAGGTTTGTAAAAAGGTATGAGCAACCGGGGAACACTAATACTGGCACTGATAGAAAAATCTCGTTGATAAATATCTTTAAAAGGGCTGGTTCCATTTCCAATTCTGGATTGCAAACCACCTTTCAACTGTAACTCAAACCGCTCTGCACCTCTAAATAGGTTATTGTTAGTATAGGTATTACTTAAATTGAAGCCGACTGTCCCCCCGTTAAACGGAACTTCGCCTTCAATTCTATTGCTCATCACTTTTTGTGGTGTTAATAAAATAATTGGGTTAATCGTATGCCCTGTGCTGTCGCGATTGAAATAATCAATTTTAACATTTTTAAACACGTTTAACTCATAGAGCCGATCATAGGTTAAATTCTCGTTTCTGATATCATAAACCTCCCCTTGTTTAAGAAAATCGTATCTCAGAATTGGATTTCTTCTGTAACGTTTAGATAAATCCGTAAAAGATATTCCACGAGTGGTATCCCGATTAACGTAATTGCGGAGTGAATCAGGAAAGCCTTCCGGACTTGGCGCAATAATCATATAAGTAGTGCCGATATTGTATTGCTTATGCGATCCGTTAGGCGGATTGGTAATGTTCAACCTCAAGTCAACTTTTTCAGGCTTGTCGGTTTCAATTACATCAAAATTTACATATGGCCGAAGAAAGTAAAAGTAACCGTTCTCTTTCATCACTCGGTAAATCTGTTCCCGCTCATAGGTTAATGAATCTACATCGTATCGCATTCCAGGATGTAAGCGTGTAAAGGTAGTTTTAATGCTGTCATACACCATCTTCACATTCTTACTAAATATAGAATCAGTAAGCTTGTCTACATAGGATGTTTTTCCTTGGTTGGCTACAAAATCGATTTGCGCTTTCTTATTTTCTACCTTAATGTTGGCAGTAACTTTTGCATCGAAATAACCTTTTCCCGTTAAAAATTTTTGAATCTGATTTCGCGAAATCTCCACAAGAGCACTGTCTAAAATTGCCGGGGGTGTACCAAAAGGCTTAATATTACTGGTTTTGTATCTACCATCTTTGGTATTAAACAAATTATAAAGTGGAACATTGATACTAAATGCCGATACCGGACGGATATCTTTTTGAACATAATTGTAGGCTTGTTCTTCAAATTGAGCATCAACACTATCAATGGTTACCTTTTTAACGATAGATTGATAATCAGGAATGTACTTTGTAGATGAACAGCTCTGAATTAAAACAATAATAAATAGTAATATTGCAATGCTTTTCAGTTTAATATTTATTAAGTATTGGTATGCTTTCAAAGTCTCAGATCAGTTTTATAAAATCATTACATCAAAAAAAATATCGTAAAGAGCATGGCTTATTTCTTGTTGAAGGTATAAAATCTATTATAGAATTTATCCAATCCAACTATAAAATACACAGCATATTTTACAACAGCGGGCAATTTAATTTGTTACCCAAATTGCCTGCAAATATAAACTTATTTGAAGTAAACAACGCTGAATTAGGCAAGATTAGTACTTTACAAACACCCCAAGGTTTTTTAGCGTTGGTTCATATTCCTAAAAAAGAAATAATTGATCAGTTAACGCTCAAAAATAAATTTACACTTGTGCTCGATGGTGTTCAGGATCCTGGTAATTTCGGCACCATAATCAGAACGGCAGATTGGTTTGGATTTAAGCAAATTATTTGTTCAGAAGATACCGTTGAGGCTTTTAATCCTAAAACTGTGCAAGCCACGATGGGGTCTTTAGCCCGCGTAAATATTTATTATGAAGATTTACCATCGTTTTTAAGCTTACACAAACTACCCATCTTCGGTGCTTTGCTTGATGGAGAATCGATTTATAAAACCAACTGGGGCAACGAAGGATTGGTCATATTAGGAAACGAGGGAAAAGGGATTTCAGCAGAAATCATTAAAAAAGTAAATCATCCGGTAACAATTCCTAAATTTGGCGAAGCAGAATCGCTGAATGTTGCAGTAAGCGCAGCAATTTTTTGCTCTGAATTAGTGAGAGTTAAAAATTAAGGAGATAATAATTGAGATATTATTTGCGGGCTAATTAATAATTGCTATTTTTGCAACCTTGAATTTCAAGGTCGAGTGGCCGAGTGGCTAGGCAGAGGTCTGCAAAACCTTCTACAGCGGTTCGAATCCGCTCTCGACCTCCATTTGTA
>SEDB01000307.1 GCA_004210715.1 Pedobacter sp. | reverse complement strand
GCCTGGCAATATTATCTTGATGGTTACAGTGGTTTGGTAAATGCGCCTACAGGTTTCGGAAAAACATTTTCTTTATTCTTAGCGATAGTTATTGAGGCGTTAAATGCTTCGGAAGCGAGCAATAAAAAAGCTAAAGACCGATTGCAATTAATTTGGATTACGCCATTGCGCTCTTTAGCGAAAGATTTAGCCAGAGCCATGCGAGAAACGTTGCTTGAATTGGAGTTAGATTGGCATGTTGGCGTTAGAAACGGCGATACTTCGCAGGCAGAAAAGGTGCAGCAAAAGAAATCGATGCCTGAGATTTTGCTGATTACTCCTGAAAGTTTACATCTTTTACTGGCTCAAAAAGGTTCATCAACTTTGTTTAGAAACCTAAAATGTATTGTTGCTGATGAGTGGCACGAGCTTTTAGGCAGCAAGCGTGGGGTTTTGGTAGAGCTTGCCATATCCCGAATTAAAGGTTTGCAAAAACAGGAAAAAAATCAGTTTTTACGCGTTTGGGGAATTTCTGCAACCATTGGCAATATTGAAGAAGCTTTAGATGTTCTGGAACCAAATGAACAAGCCAAAAGAATTATTGTTAAGGCCAATTTGGAAAAGAAAATCCTCATAAAATCCGTCTTGCCCGATGATATTGAAACCTTACCTTGGGCTGGTCATTTAGGTTTAAAACTCGCTTATAAACTGCTCCCAATAATCGAGAAAAGCAAAACGACTTTAATCTTCATCAATACGCGTGGTCAATCGGAAATGTGGTACCAGCATTTATTAAACTTAGAGCCTGAGCTGGCTGGTAGAATTGCTATCCATCACGGCTCAATAGATTTTGAACTAAGAAATTGGATTGAAGATGCGTTACACACTGGTCAGTTAAAGGCGGTTATTGCCACTTCATCGTTAGATTTAGGTGTCGATTTTAAACCTGTTGATACCGTTGTGCAGGTGGGTTCGCCGAAAGGTGTAGCAAGATTTTTGCAACGTGCTGGCCGCTCAGGTCACTCGCCTCATGAAGTCTCCAAAATATATTTCTTGCCCACACATGCTTTGGAATTGGTAGAAGCTGCCGCGATTAAAGAAGCTGCAAAAACCAATAACATTGAAAGCAGAGAACCATTTATCATGGTTTTCGATACGCTTGTTCAGTACTTGGTTACGCTTGCTATTGGCGATGGTTTTGATGATAAAATCATCTACGAAGAAATCAGAAACACACATGCATTCAAACTAATTTTACCAGAAGAATGGACTTGGGTAATGCAATTTATTACTTCAGGTGGCGACAGTTTGGGTGCTTATAACGAATTTAAAAAGGTTACCAAAGATGAAGATGGACTTTGGAAAGTTAAAAGCAGACAACTGGCCATGCGTCATCGTTTACATATTGGTACCATAGTTAGCGATGCGATGCTGAAAGTAAAATTTCTTTCCGGCGGTTACATTGGCATGGTTGAAGAATATTTTGTTACCCGTTTGAAAGCTGGTGATAATTTTAGGTTGGCTGGTCGCGTTTTGGAATTTGTACATGTTAAAGACATGACGGTAATTGTTCGCGTGAGCAAACAGAAAAATGCCATTTCTCCTAGCTGGAACGGCGGCCGATTGCCGCTATCATCCAATTTGGGTTCCGTTTTACGTAAAAAATATAATGAAGCGTTAGATAAAACCCATCAGGATGAAGAATTGGATGTGGTTTATCCTTTGTTTTTATTGCAAGAAAAACGTTCGCATGTACCCAGAAATGATGAATTATTAATTGAGTTGATTAACAACAAAGAGGGTTTTCATTTATTTGCTTATCCTTTTGAGGGAAGATTGGTGCATGAAGTTTTGGCTGCTTTAGTGGCTTATCGATTAAGTAAACTCTTGCCAATTAGTTTTTCTATCGCCATGAACGATTACGGTTTCGAACTTTTAAGTGATATCGAAATTCCAATGGATGAATCTATCGCCTACGAAGTGTTCTCGCCTAAAAACCTAACGGAAGACATTACTTTGAGTATTAATTCTACTGAAATGGCCAGAAGAAAGTTCAGGGATATTGCCTGTATTTCGGGTTTAGTATTTCAAGGTTATCCGGGTAAATATGTGGCAAATAAACATCTACAGTCATCGGCAGGTTTATTTTTTAATGTTTTTAGCGATTACGACAAACATAATTTACTTTTGCGGCAAGCGTACGATGAAGTTTTTTATCAGCAACTGGAAGAACCAAGATTGGCCGCTGCTTTAGAGCGAATTCAGAATGGTGCGGTTGTAATTACCAATCCTAAAAGTTTTACGCCGCTCTCTTTCCCGATTAAAGTTGATAGCTTGCGGGAAAATATGAGTTCGGAAGAACTGGAGCAAAGAATTGCAAGAATGAAAGCGGAATCGGAAAAGTTTAAATAGCATCTTTTAACCATATAACACATTTAAGAAAATTAAGATAAGCATACAACTTAGATGTACTTACATTCCTTAGATGGTAAATTTTACAAACAATAATTAATGACCATAACAAGCCACGGAGAAGAACTGATTTTAGATAAGGAAAGGGCTTTATATTTACCAAAACATCAACTTTTAGCCATCAGCGATTTGCATTTGGGCAAGTCTGCACATTTCCGTTCAGCAGGTGTTCAGGTTCCATCAACCATTGCGCAAAATGATTTACAGCGATTAGGTGTGCTTATCGATAAGTACAAACCAGCAACTTTGTTAATAAACGGCGACATGTTTCATCATGGTTTAAATACCGATATCGATGAATTTTTGTTGTGGAGAAAAGATTATCAGGAGCTCAATTTTTTATTGGTTAAAGGAAACCACGATAGATTGGCCTGTGCGGATTATGCATCTATGAAGATTGATATTCACGAACCAAGTTTTTGCTTAGGACCTTTCTGTTTTATACATGATGCGCCAAAATGTACTGAAGAAGAACTGTATCCAATTAGCGGACACATTCATCCAGGCGTAACAATTGTTGGAAAAGCAAAGCAAAGATTGAAGTTTCCATGCTTTTATTTTGGAAAAGAATATGCCGTTTTACCCGCTTTTAGCACATTTACTGGCTTGTACAATATTTATCCTAAAACCAATGAACAAATATTTGCGGTTACGCCGA
>SEDB01000306.1 GCA_004210715.1 Pedobacter sp. | reverse complement strand
ATTAAAAAACCCCAGGAGGTAACTCCTACACCTTTAGTAACATTAACAACATTTGTATTCATATTTACTTCAAGTCCGTAAGCTATTCCACGGCCTATTAACCTGGTTCTGGTTAGCCTACTTTCTTGCAAAAGAAAATCTTGCATGGTATTTAACTGACCAGCGGTTAATACTTGATTTTCTTCAAAAACTGTTGTGGTGTTAATGAGTTCCATAGCTTAGATTAATTAAAAAATGCCAATGTTAGTTTGGTTAAGAACAAGCGTATTTTTCTGAGTTTCACCTTCATTGCAACTATGCAATTTGCCTGAAGGATAAACACTCCTTAAATTTTGAATCGTTTCTATAAAATTTTTCAGTGCCTTTACCCTTTCCAAATCTCCAGCACCAGAGAGATTATGCGCTATTAGCCATTTTTTGTAAGCTTTTTCAAACTGATCCATTTGCAATGGGCTAATCCAGCAAATGTTCATCGCTATATGTGCCGGACTTTCCTCTCGTAAAGTTTTCTCAATAAATGTCCTGAAATTTCGATCCCTAAATCGATCTGACCAATAAGGCAAAACAGCAGTCATAACAAAACTGTAGGTATCAGTGATTTTGCATTGCTCACAATCTACATCTGTGTGAATATTCAAAAGCTTATCCAGGCCGTGTTCTTTCGGTCTCAGCAATAAATGTTCAATCAAATGAATTCCCTCTCTGTTGATGAAAACTTTATTAAAAAACTGAACCATATCCTGAACAGCTAACTTCTCTTTTCCGGCACGTATAGTTATGGTTTTTGGAGTTAAACTTTTTATTGAAAAAAAACTGTTAAACAATATTTTAGCTCTAGTTATATCGTCTAAAACTATAGCTGAAAATATGGTGGTGCAACTATTAGAGAAATTAACTTTTAAAACCTCAAATTCAACTAAAATAACCGCTGATTTTACTAAAGTCATTTTATCTCCGACACAAACACGTGATGTTAAATCAATATTATCAAAATTGAGCGTCCTGCCATCATCACTTATATCTGCGATAAAAACTTCAGCAAAACTTACTTTGCCATCTGGATAATTGCCTGGCAATGTTTCATTAATCTCAATTTTGATATTTGGTCCGACAGCAACAGTATTATTTACCGTGTAAGTGCCATTGTTTGATAACGAATCGACAATTTTTAAAACCGGATTATTTGTACTGTCTTCGATAATTTCAGCCAAAGGCCGATTGTAGTTTTTAGCCTGGTGTTTACCAATAGTATTACCGTAAATATCAAATACTTCAAAACGATAGTTTGGCTCATAATTGATTACATTTTGTGGCTCAAACCGATAGTAATCCTCATCAGAAGCAAACCGAATCAGTTTCCAGAGCATTGTCATTTCGGTGCTGTCCATGGTTTCAGCATCGTCAATCCCTCTAACCTGCAGACCTTCAATATCACCTTTCAAAATTATCTTTCTAGCTGGATCATATTTGGGCTTATCAAATAACTGGTATTTAATTTTATGGAGATATGGAATTGAAGTTGTTACCACTGTATGCGCCAGCACTTCAAAATAGTTTCTGATTGGTGGACTTAAATTTTTGCGATTTGACAAAGTAGAATTACACAATTCACCAATACATAATGAAACATGATTATCTATCAGTGCTTTAGCAGCTGTTTTGGTTAAAATCAAACTTTTGCTTCGAGCAATTACATTTTCAGTGATCAAATCATCAAAAAAAATAACCTGAAATTTATTTGCAGCACCACCTGGAGCGATTTTATAATTACTTAAATGAACACCTGCAGCAATCAATTTTTCCATTTCCGCCTTAGCTGATGATTCACTAGGAAATGAAGTTGTTCCCTGAAGCTGAACTTTTGTACCAACTTTGGTTTCAATGTTCCATCCTAATTCAGCTTCCACAATCCTGAATTGGGGAGAAAAGAACAAATCTTCAACATTCTTCGGATCAATACCTAAGAGCATGCTTACTCGTTTTTCATAACCAGAAACGTTTTGGTAAAACCAGCTCAGTTCATTTTTATAATTAAAGGCCTTACCGCGGTTACTGCTGATTTCTGGATAGGCATTTAAAAAAGATAGTTTGTCTTTGATTAGCTCTGCTCCTGCTTTTTGACCATCAACCGTGTACGCAATTAATGCATAATCGCTAAACTGTTCGCAAAAACGAGCCAATAAATGATCCAGAAAACGATTTTTGCGTTTTTCAAATTCATCTTTACTCTCTGTAATGGATTTTAATTGTGTATTATAATCGCTTGCAAATAATTCCTGATCGCTTGCATTGGGCACCACATCGAAACTTTTTGAGGTTAAAGCTTCATTGAAATAAGTACTATTTAAAAGCGGCTCTCCATACTGATCTAAATCCTGATTTAAACTAAAAAGTGATATACCTCAGCACCATATCATCATCATCAAAAGAGAATGGGAGATTATTTTTATAGAAAGATAAATTAGAAAGTACTGTAGATAATCTTGGCACATACATTTGGTCTATTGCAAGCGACAAGCACCATTTGACGCTTTTTTGAGTAATAGAACCATCATTATCCTGAGGGAAATTAGCCAATTGTAAACCACTTACCGCCCTTACGACTTTCTTTCCTTCAACCTCGATATCCATGATGATTTGAATAAGATCGCTTACCCGAATGTTGCATTTTTGTGTAGATAAATTGAGTTCATCATCGTCAATAAAACCGTGTTCCAATGCTGGACCATCAAAAATATCTTCTGTAGATTTCCCTTTAGCCTTTATATCGGGCAAACTGTAGAAATAAACATCGGGCGACAAAAATCTGGAAATTTCAAAATAAATTTTAGCAGCAACGGTAGCTACATCTGCAAAAGGATCAATTTCTATATCTCCACAAATGGCTATTTCCTCTACCCGCAAAGCCTTCGTATTTAAATAATCTTCGCACAACGGGCGGTTATCACTCAGGCGATCATCAGCTTTTTTTATGATGCTTTTAATGATCGAGATTTTAGTTTTATACCGCTGTAAAACACCTTCAGCATGTTCAAAAACAAAATGATTTATTACTTCATCAAGCAGCTGTAAATTAGAAATATCAACTGGAATACCAGCGATTGTTTTTAAACCTTTTAACGTGATTTTAGGATCGCTTGGGTTGCTATCCCATAATTTATAACCGCTAGGCATTTCATCAAACTCCAGCTTTAAGCTTTTTATCTTTGAAATAATCGAAGAATCATTATTGAAATCTACGTCAACATCATCCCAACGGGGAAAGTTAATATTAACTTTTACTTCGACACCATCCAAAAGCGTATCCACAAAATCGCGAATAATATATGTGCCAGAAAGCGAATTTGAGTTTAAATCGCCATGATGAATGGATTGATCAAATTCAAATATGAAATTGTATAAGCCTTTGATAAAATATCCATCCGGATCGGTTATAGTTGGGAAATAATCAAGTTTTTGTTTAACCTTATCTACAAATAATTTCATTTCAGAAGCTGCAGAAGGTATTATCCAGGCATTTTTAATTCCCAGGGTTTCTCCTTCAATTTGCACAGCCACATCCATTAGGAGTTTACGGAAATCTTTAATTGTTACGGGTGCATTATGCAAAATCTGCCTGGCTGTGAAAAAATTTTTGAAATCAATCTCGTTTTCCGTATTTGGATTATTTGCCAGCAAATCTTGCATATCGAAAGTAAGCCTATAACCTAAATCTGTGATGGCATAACACAGTGCTTCTAGTGTGGTAACGCCTGGATCATGTAAATTATAATCGGTCCAGATGTTTTTGCTTAATTCTTGAATCCGCTCCAAACCTATCTCCCGCAGCTTATCAAACTGCATGCTTTCCAAAAGTGGATTATCTCTCGATATGGTTTTTAAGTCACTCATTTAGTTACATCCACATTCATTTATAGAAATAAATTGTTTAGTTGATTTAATTACATTATCGTCACAATCTGCACAGCCACAATCTGTATTTCCTATTTCGGTAATATCATTAATATTCAAAATTGTATGTTCAGGAAATGAGGTTAAAATGCTTGCAGCCGTGGCGGTTTCTGCCCGTTCAATATCCTTGGTCGAAAGGTCTTCCAAACCAACAGGCCTGATCAGAAACATTTTAAAACAAGTGATATAATCCACATAACTCAGCCTTTCCAATTGATAAATTAAAGTTGACTTTTCAATTTTTCCACCAAAATCCAATTGAATTTCGCTATTGGTTGTCCAGGGCGATAGCAACGATTTCACTTTTTCTTTCAACAATGGCAGATAAATATTCTCCTCATATCCAGATTTTAACTTAACATGAAAGTGGAGTTTAATCTGTTCATAGATTGGGTTTTGAACATTCAGTTGAGCAAAAGTTGATTTAGTTTTATTGATATAAGCTTTGATTTCTTCGAGTGTATTTTTAGAAACTTTTGGCTGCAATGGATTTGGCGCATTAGAAATCGAAATATCAGGCACGGTTATGATCGTAACAGAACCTGGCACTAATGAATTGTAATCCAAAACCTTACCATTGTACACAGCGTGATTGATGCATTTTGTGGTGTAAACGTTAGGAAACTGAGCTAAAATCAACCTTTCGTAATCCCACATGGAAATTGATCTACCTTTGTGTCTTAGTCTTTCACTTACTCTTAAATAATAATCGTTTCCGTTTTCAGCAGGTTTCCCACCAAATGAACCGAAAGGTTGAATTACCTTTTTAACCGCGGCATCTGGCACTTTAAGTTTATTTACTACACCAGCTTCAATGGCAACTTTTTCAGGAAAAAGATCCTCATAAATTGAAAATTCAGCTTCGGCAACCTGAGTGGTTATCGAAATAATGTCGCAAACAGCGAGAACATCAGTTTTTACGCTTACCCTTAGCCAAACAAAACCTGTTGGCAAGAAAGAGTTGTTACTATTTACTGATTTGGGGATACTTAAAGTTACAATTCCAGTGGTTAAAAGGCCATTGGTTTGTTCGCGAAGAATCTCTACATTTTTAAAATCTTCCCATATATTGTTTTGCAGATAAGACCATTTAACAATTGCTTTAGTAAAATCAGGATTGGAACTGCCTTCACTGATCTGAAACAATAAACTTATATTTTGAGGAACAATTACATCAATTAAACCAATATATAACTCCCCTTCATTAACAAAGCTTTCCAGCAAATACACAACGCCTTTACTGGTATGCGGATGCACTTCAGCCTGTCCAAAAGGCGTAAGATGAAAAAATTGATGAATTCGATTATCGTAAAGACTTTTTTGATCAGTAGGTTTTAAGTCAATGGTGGTTTCTGCTGTATAATCTAAAGTTAAATTCTGAATAAGTGGTGTGTAAGGTGCATTGGGCAATTCGATGGTTGATAAATCTTCTTTTACATTATTTAAAACGGCCCTACTGTAAGCCAGCTGATAGTCAGAATGACCGAATTTTCCATCAGTAAATTTCAGTTTAAGAAACCCACGGTCAGAATTTAAATCATAACCATCTCCAACATT
>SEDB01000305.1 GCA_004210715.1 Pedobacter sp. | reverse complement strand
CTATTTTTGAATGCGTATTTCCACATATAGCTCGAAAAAAATAAAATGATACTGGTAACCGGAGGAACGGGATTTTTAGGATCTGAATTAATCAAACAGTTAACTGATAAAGGTTTAGCTGTTCGAGCTTTAAAACGTGAAAAATCGAAAATACCTGCTTTAATCAAGGATATCGAGCTCATTGAATGGTTTGTTGCCGATATTAACGAGCCTTCGACATTGGAAGATGCTTTTGAAAACATTACCCAGGTATATCACTGTGCTGCTTTTGTTTCCTTAAGTTCCAAACATAAAAAGCAATTGTTTCATGTGAACATAGATGGAACCTCGAATATTGTAAATCTTTGTATCGAAAATAGTTGCAAACTCCTACATGTAAGTTCCGTTGCTGCTCTGGGATTGGCAAAAAAAGGCATCAAAGAAATTACAGAGAAGGATTTTTGGGAATATGACGCTAAAGCTCACGCTTACGGTCTTTCAAAATATGAAGGAGAAATGGAGGTTTGGCGGGGAATTAATGAAGGGTTAGATGCGGTAATTGTTAATCCATCAGTGATTATTGGCAAAAATGCAGGTTTTGAGGGTAGTGGTGCCATTTTCAAATTGGTAAAGGGCGGTTTCCCATTCTATACTAATGGTGCTTCAGGTTTTGTGGATGTAGAAGATGTGGCCATGGCAATGGTTCTATTGATGAATGCTCAAGTTTCTGGCGAACGTTACATTATTTCGGCAGGCGATATTCATTATAAAGATTTATTTAAAGAAATAGCATTAGGTTTTGGGGTTAAAACTCCCACTAAAGAAGCCAAACCATGGATGCTTGGCCTAGCCTGGAGGGCTTTGAAATTTGTATCTATTTTCTCAGGCAACGAACCATCAATAACAAAAGACACAGCAAAAAGCAGTACAACTTTAAGCTATTACAATAATAACAAAGTGATTGAGCAGACTGGTATTGAATTTAAACCAGTTGAGCAAAGCATCAGAGAAATTACCCAACAATTAAAATAATGCCCAAACAAAAAGCGTATTACATTATCGATTTTGATAGCACTTTTACACAAGTTGAAGCGCTTGATGAACTCGCCAGAATCTCTTTAAAGAACCACCCAGATAAAGAGACTATTTTTCAAAAAATTGAAGATTATACCAACTTCGCAATGGAAGGCAAACTTTCATTCTCCGAGAGTTTGGCCCAACGTGTTAAACTTTTAGAAGCGAATGAAGACCATTTAAAGCTGCTGATTAAACACCTTAAAAAGAAGGTATCTACTTCGTTTTCGCGTAATGCAGCGTTTTTTAAAAAACATGCCGATGACGTACTCATCGTATCTGGTGGATTTAAAGAATTTATCACGCCAGTAGTAAGTCAATATCACATCAAAAAAGAAAATATCTACGCCAATACTTTCGTGACTACAGGCGATGGAAATATTATCGATTATGATCATGCCAATCCGCTGAGTGAAGAGGGTGGCAAAGTAAAGTTACTTCAACATTTGAAGTTAGAGGGAGAATTGTTTGGTATTGGAGATGGCTATTCTGATTTTCAGTTACGTGAAAGCGGCTTGATTAATAAGTTTTTTGCTTTTACAGAAAATATCGCCCGGGAAAGTATTGTTTCCAGAGCAGATCACGTTACGCCAAGTTTCGATGAGTTTTTGTATGTGAATGATTTGCCACGTGCTATATCTTATCCGAAAAATAGAATTTTATGCCTGGTTATTGGCAATGTAGATCCTCTAACCATTTCCATTTTGAAGAATGATGGCTTATCGATTAGACATAAAACTTCATTTGAAGAGAAATATGTGAAGGATGTGGGCATTATTCTTTTTGCTGACGGCGAGAAAATGGATAAAGAACAATTGAAGCAGGCAGCCAAACTTAAAACGATAGGTTATTTGGGCAATGCTAAAAATAAAATTGATCTTGATCTTTGCACCAAACAGGGGATAGTGGTTTTCGATGATCCTAAAAATAATCCACGCAATATCGATTTCATTCCTAAGCGTGTCGCCGATTTTATGAATTCAGGGGCAACTTATCTAAGTAGCAATTTCCCGAATTTGCAATTGCCAAAAATTGATAAATCGCATAGATTAATTCATATTCATAAAAATGTACCAGGTATTATGGCGAAAATTAATACCGTTTTTGCTAAGCATGATATCAATATTGTAAGTCAATTCTTAATGACTAACCCTGAAATTGGATACGCCATTACAGACATCAATACGGAGTATGATAAACAATTATTTAAATCGTTGAAAAAAATTGAGCATACTATAAAATTTAGGGTGCTGTATTAATTAAATACTTCATGAAACAGGTCTTAATAGTATTCGTTGGTGGTGGCTTGGGCAGTTTGGCAAGATATTGTGTTACCAAATTATACGCAAACCGGTTGCTAAAATTCCCTTATGCAACATTAACATCAAACGTTTTAAGCTGTTTAGTCATGGGGTTATTTCTTGGTTACTTCTTACAAAAATCAAATGTGAATGAAAATCTAAAGCTTTTTATTATCACTGGTTTTTGTGGAGGTTTCAGCACTTATTCGACTTATACTTTGGAAACTATTAATCTTTACAAGGATAACCACTTGGGCATGGCACTGCTCAATATTTTAATCAATTTCATATTGTGTGTGGCTGGTATTTTAGGAGGGATTTATCTTTCTAAACTTAAGCTGGCTTAAACATCATATCTGCATGGATTTTACACCAGAAATTAAAGACAAACTAAATCAGCTTCAGGAAAAGTACACCGCAATGGGGCAAGATATGGCTTCCTATCTGGATGGCTTGCTTTATGCTGATTTCCTAACCTATTGGGATTATATCCACCTGGATACTTTGTTGAGTTTACAAAGTCCGTTCACAGCTCGGGTAAAAAGAATAAATGCTTATTTTAATGCTTTAACTACCTCTTTCGAAGTAATGGTCGATGGAATGGAGAAAGAGCAGTTCCTGAAATTCCGTATGTCGCTTTTACCCGCAAGTGGTTTTCAATCTGGTCAGTACCGCATGATTGAAATTTGTGCCACTGATTTTATTCGCTTAGTGGATAAAAGTAAACGCGAAGAATTAAGCACTGCAACTATTGAAGAACAGTTTGAACATATTTATTGGAAATTTGGGGCAACCGAATTAGCTACCGGAAAACAAACTTTAACATTAAAGCAGTTCATTAAAAAGTATGCTGCTCAATTTTTGCAATTGGCTAAAGACCGGTCTTTAACCAATTTCTCTGCGCTTTACCATCAGTTGGCTACTGGCGGAGCAGATGTATCGATGCTTGCTGAAGAGTTACGTAAACTTGATCTTTATGTAAATGTAGAGTGGCCATTGTCTCACTATAAATCTGCTGTTCGATATTTGGAGAAAGACCCGGTAGATGTGGCTGCAACCGGCGGAACCAATTGGCAGAAATATTTGCCTCCGCGTTTTCAAAAGAGAATCTTTTATCCATTTTTATGGACTGATGATCAGATGGAAGAGTGGGGTAGAGGTTGGGTGCTTAGTGTACTCAAAACACTCAAAAACAAAGATTAATATCAGAAAATACTATTAAAAAAGCTCGTTTTTTGCTAATTTGCGCAAATACAATAATGACTGAATAATTGAAGGATTGAGTGAAGGAATTTGCAGCTTGCAGATCATTCAAAATTCTATCATTCAAAATTTAATAAT
>SEDB01000304.1 GCA_004210715.1 Pedobacter sp. | reverse complement strand
CCGGAAATTATATGATCAGGTTACAGCCCGAGTTACTTCAAAGTGTAGAATATACTTTAGAAATCACATCAGGACCGTCACTGGCTTTTCCTACCCAATCAAAAAGTAAAAGCATTGGCAGCTATTGGGGTGATGGAAGGGATAACAATGCCCGCAAGCATGAAGGCGTAGATATTTTTGGAAGCTTTAGAAGTCCGGTTTTAGCAAGCGCTGGCGGAAGAATTACACGTGTCAACGAAAATAACCTAGGAGGGAAAGTGGTTTGGTTGAGGCCAAGCGGAAAAGATTACACGTTATACTATGCACATTTAGATGAACAAATAGCCGTTGAAGGGCAAGAAGTAAAATTAGGCGATACCGTTGGCTTAATGGGCAACACTGGAAATGCCCGTACTACTCCCACTCACCTACATTTTGGCATTTACGCTTTTGGCGGGGCAATCAATCCTTTGCCTTTTATTGATCCCATTACCAAAACACCAGCAAAAATAAATGCTGCCGTTTCTAACTTGAATAAAACTTTAAGAACATCATCAAAAGCTGCTTTATATGATTCTCCTCAAAAAAATTCTATTGTGGCAACGTTAACGCCTGGAACAATTATTAACGTGAACTCAGCAACAGGAAACTTTTATAAAGCTGAACTTCCTGATGGAACCGCAGGATTTATTTCCAGCAATGAGCTTACCCAAACTGCTAAACCTTTGCAAAGACTAAAGGTAAAAGCAGTACAGCAGAAAGTATTCGACCAGCCTGACAGCCTTGCAGCTGTAAAACTTAACTTAAAAACTGGCGAGATCGTTAGCGTTTTAGGAAATTTTAATAACTACGAACTAATAAGCAATGAAAATTCGCAAATTGGCTGGATTGTTAAGTAGTTTTGAAGATGAATATTTTTCAGCAGACATTATCGCTTAGAGAAAGAAAACGGGGGTTTCACATCATTACCGATGAAATAGAAAATGCTTTACCCCAAATCAGTGAAATGAAAGCGGGCATTTGCCAGGTGTTTATTCAGCATACCTCGGCTTCATTAACCATCAATGAAAGTGCCGATCCCACAGTGCGTATGGATTTTGAAATGTTCTTCAACAAAACTATTCGGGAAAATGATCCAGATTATGAACACGATTATGAGGGATCAGATGATATGCCTGCACATTTGAAGGCTGCACTTTTAGGCAGTTCGGTAACCATTCCAATTCGTAATGGCAGATTAGCACTAGGAACCTGGCAAGGCATTTATCTTTGCGAACACCGCAATCGTGGAGGCCAAAGAAGATTAATTATAACCGCTTGGGGAGAATAAATGGGATAATTTTGAAATCCATGACATTAACTTGATAAGTTTCAATAGCCAAAAGCGCAGAAGGACTCAAAAGTCAAGGAGGCTACAAAAGTTGAAAACAAAATCTACTTCTCTTCCTCATTTTTCACTTGCTCCACAACCTCTGGATGATTATCCTGAATTGATTTCCTGCTCGACTCGACTTCCACTTCTTTCGTGGTTACCGCATAATGGGCAGGATAGATTTCAGAGCCATACGCTATCGCATAAGCTTTTGTAAACTCTGCACCAAAATATAATATGATTGATGAATAATAAGTCCACAAGAGTACCACAACCAATGACCCAGTTGCGCCGTATGTGCCGCCAACATCACTCTGACCAATATAAATAGAGATGGCAAACTTTCCAATCATAAATAACACCGCCGTTACAACAGCACCTGCAAGTACATCCTTCCATTTAATAATGGCATCAGGAAGCACTTTGAAAATTACACCAAAAATTAGCGTGATCACACTCAGTGTAACCACAAGATTAATGATGTAAAAAACATAAAATGAAACATCAGCAAAACGAGCCTGAAGTCTATCGCTAAAAGCATCTAAAACCGATGTTACGGCTAGTGAAACTAACAACACAAAACCTAAACTAATAATTACCGAAAACGATAGAAATCTATTTTGTAGCATTTTTACCCAACCGCGTTTTGGTTTTGGTTTTAAACCCCAAATGGTGTTAATTGAATCTTGTATATCGCCAAAAATAGTAGTTGAACCAATAAGCAATGTAACAATACCAATAATCAGTGCAATTGTACCTTTATCATCGAGATAGGCATTTTTTATTAATTCCTGTAGTGATGCTGCAGATTCTCTACCAAGAAAACCAACCAATTGCTCGTACACTTTTCCTTCAGCAATATCCCTACCTAAAAAAATACCACACAGAGAAATAATCACCACTAAAAGTGGCGCCATCGAAAAAACGGTATAGTAGGCTAATGAGCCACTCAGCTTGGTTACTTTGTGATCGCCAAATCCAGTAAAAGATGCTTTTAAAACACCCCAAATACCTTTTAGTGTTACTTTTTGCTTCGCCATAATAAGAAGAGTATTACGTTTATCTAAAACTTAAACCTCTTATTTTTCGAATTGTTTGTATTTTGTTATGATGCTTTGCTTACGAGATTACCTTTTTCAGGGTTTCAGTCATTAATAGCCGGAATCGTAAAGCCAAAAGTAGAACCTTTTCCCTCCACCGAATTTACCCAGATTTTGCCGCCCAAACGCTTCACAATTTCTGAAGAAATGTAAAGGCCCAAGCCTAATCCTGGAAAAGTATGCTCTCTATTTCCACTAACGCGATAAAATTGCTCAAAAACATGGTCTTGTAATTCTGGGCTGATTCCAATACCGTAATCTTGAACACAAACTTTCACACTTTCGTGATCCTCTTCAGTATAAATCATTACTTCATTGGCATCAGGAGAATATTTTACTGCATTGGTTAATAAATTGGTTACCACCTGATTAAATTGGTTAATCGATCTACCTGTTTATTCATTTTACCTAAAAGATCGGCATTTTTAAAATCGCCCGAACGTTTGAACATCGATTCTATTACCTGTGCATAGGCTTTCAAGCTGGTAACGGGAGTTTTCAGCTCGTGACTGGCAATTCCTAAAAAATTATCTTTCTGCTTTTCTAACTCTTTTTGATGATGGACATCGTTATTCGTTCCATACCATTTAACAATATTCCCATGAGCATCTTTTAATGCCATTGCCCGAACCAAATACCATCGATAATTACCGTTCTTATCTAAACACCTATATTCAATTTCAAACGGATCGCCAGAATCTAAAGAAACTTTCCAGGCGTTTACAGCGAAAGGTAAATCATCAGGATGAATACTTTCCATCCAACGGGCACCAAGTGTTTCTTCATTGGTTTTGCCTGTTTGATCGAACCAGCGCTGGTTAATGTAGTCTAAATTTCCATCAGGCGTACTGGTCCAAACTACTGAAGGAACAGTATTGGTTAAAAATTCCAGTTCATTTACTACACCCTGCAATGCAGAATTTTTATCAGCCAAAATTTTCCTAACGTTTAATTCTGTTCTTAAATCTCTCGCAATGCCCGTTATGGCTACTGGTAAATTGGTTATATCTTCCCTAACCATATAAAATTGTTTATGGATAGGAATAATTTCTTTTGTCTCCTG
>SEDB01000303.1 GCA_004210715.1 Pedobacter sp. | reverse complement strand
GTCTTGAAAATCAATTTGATAGTTTCAATATCTTTTAATGTTAAATCGCAATTATCTAACTGATTTTGTTCCAATTTATAGTTAATTATCCTTTCAACGATGTCATTTATGTTCTGAGCGTCGGGATTTTTTAGACTTCTTGACGCCGCTTCGACAGAATCTGCAAGCATCAGCACTCCTTGTTCCTTGCTAAAAGGGATTGGTCCCGGGTATCGGAAAATGTTTTCATCAACGAATTTTTCTGGTGTATTTTTTAAAAAAGATTGATAAAAATAATCTACCCGGGTATTTCCATGATGCGTTCTGATGAAATCAATTATTGCTTCAGGAATTTGATTTTTCCTTAAAATCTCAATTCCCTTGTGAACATGTTGAATAATAATTTGCGCACTTTGCTCATAAGGCAATTTATCATGTGGACTTATCGCGGTATTCTGGTTCTCGATAAAATACTGCGGATTATCAACTTTACCGATATCGTGGTATAGTGCCCCTGCCCTAACCAACACCGAATTACCACCTATTTTAAATATTGCCGCCTCTGCAAGATTTGCAACCTGTAGTGAGTGCTGAAAAGTTCCTGGCGCTTTAAATGCAAGCTCTCTAAGCAACTTATTATTAGTATTCGTCAATTCGATCAAGGCCACATCTGATGTGATACCAAAAATACGTTCAAATAAGTAAATTAATGGGTAAGCCAAAAGCGACAGTAAAACACTAAAAACAAATGGAACGAAGTTGATCCATTCTATTTCCCTGAAACTTCCTTCACGCAATAAGGCTATACCGACAAAAGCAACAAAGTAGGCTAAAAGTATAAATAATGCAGATACAAGAAATCGTTCACGTTTTACGAAATTCTTAATGCTAAAAATAGCCACCATCCCAGCAGTTACCTGATAGAAGACAAATTCGAAGCTATTGGCGACGAAAAACCCAGCTACAAGAATTACCAGCATATGAAGATAAAGTGCCAGTCGAGTATCAAATAAGATCCTGATGATAATTGGCACTACACAAAATGGAATGTAATATAAACTCGGAATCTCCATTTTTATAGCCCAGGTAAGTGCCAATAGCATTCCAGTAGTAACAATTAAGATTAAGGATAACTGACGATTATCGGCAAAAATATCTTTCCTAAATAAAAAGAGGAATGACATTAAAATAGTAAGAATAAAGCTTACTAGAACTACCTGGCCAACATATACCAGAACCCTACTGCCTATTGTTTTAGTTTGCGCATCGTAGGTTGTTTTATAGGATTCGAGCTTTTGATAAATTTCTTCATCAATCACATCGTTTTTAGAGACAATTAGTTCGCCTTTTTGAACCATCCCTTTCGTAGTTGATATATTGTTGATCGTATTATCCTGAATAACTTGAGTTAAACGTTCATCAAAAACAATATTTGGAGAAATATGATCGATTACTAAATTGGTAACCAGATCGGTCATTACCGGGTTTGTAGCTTTAAAATTTGCTTTAAAAAACAGCAAGCCACTTTCGGCTGTAAAAACATCCTGAGTATTTCTTGTTTTGGAAACATTATTTTCCATTAAAGAAAAATCGTAGTTTTTAGCACCTGCCTGATGCTTAATGTTTAAGCCGATAACGCCTTTTTGATAAATGTTTTTTAGAAGATTATAAGATTCAGCCTTATACAGCAACCTACTTTTTTCATCCAGAGAAGTTGATTTCCACTTGATATCAAAATCGTTCGAAAACTCTTCCAACGCATTATCAGAAATAGCTTTATCAAATTGATAAACTGGCAGAATGTTTTTTAAGGCATTTTTCTTATCTATGCTTACCTGAGGATTGGTTTTTAAAATCGCAAAGCTGAATGGAGAAATCAAATCCTTATTTTTCCATACGGTGTTCTTTTCGAACTCATACCTAAAACGAGGTTGTTTTGGAAGAAATAGCGTTATAATGAAAACTGTAAATATCATCATCACATATTTAAGATTTGATGAGTACTTACGGTAAAGGATTTTGTGTGAGTCTTTTTTGATTTTTGCCAAAACGTGAAGATTATCGTGCTTTCAAAATTAACATTTTTATCTAATATACATTTTCCTCATTTTGTTTGCAATTACGAGATTTTATATTTTACTTTATGATATCAAATTAATATCAATCATGTATCAAGAAAAAATTATTAGTCCCCCATCAGGTTATTTAACCTTCGCATTATGCTTAGCACTTTTAGGTGCCTCCATTTTTTGTTTTGTAACCGAAAGCTTTTTATGGGGAGGTATTTTGCTCGCTATCGACATCTTCTTAATCTTTCCGGGGTTTCTGATCATCAACCCAAATCAATCTATGGTGTTAACCTTATTTGGAAAATACATTGGAACGGTAAAAGCTGATGGTTTTTTCTGGGTAAATCCGCTAACTGCCAAAAGAAGATTATCGCTAAAAGCCAATAACTTAAATGGGCAGCAATTAAAGGTGAATGATAAGCTGGGTAATCCAATTGAAATTGCAGCGGTTGTAGTTTGGAAAGTTAATGAAACAGCTAAAGCGGTTTTTTCAGTGGAAAACTATATGCAATATGTAAATATTCAAAGTGAAGCTGCTGTAAGGCATTTAGCTAATATTTTCCCTTACGATCATTCTGAAGGCGAGGAAGACAGTATTACCTTAAAGGACGGCGCTGATAAAGTTAGTGAACTATTGGAAAATGAGTTAAACGAGCGGTTATCAAGAGCTGGAATTGAAGTTTTGGAAGCAAGAATATCACATTTGGCTTATGCGCCTGAAATTGCGAGTGCCATGTTACAGCGCCAGCAAGCCACCGCTGTAATCGCAGCCAGAAAATTAATGATTTTGAAGAAAAACAAGGGTTAAAAATTTGGTGGTTATATCTAATCACGGGCTTAACTATATTTCCAACGGTAGCGATTCTTATTTTTTCTCAGGACGGACCGAATTTTAATGAATTAAAAGAAATGTACTTCGCTCCTATTTTTGCTATTATTCTTCCTTTCCTAATTATTTTCATCGTACAAAAAAATCAACTTACACTGAAAATAAATGATGAAGGTATATCCTACCGATATTTTCCATTCCAATACAAACAGCGCAATCATTTATGGGACACTATAGATCAAGCGCACATTAGAAAGTTTGATGCTTTTTCAGAGTATGGTGGATATGGCGTTAAACACCGACTTTGGTTTAATTTGAAAGATAAAGCCTATATCCTTAATGATAAATCAAAAGGGCTTCAAATTGTGTTCAAGAACGGAAAAAAACTTTTGTTTAGCTCGAATAAAATTGATGAGTTAGAAATTTTTCTTATCAATTTAAAAACTAGATATAAAATACAAGCAATTAATTAAGGGATGGCTGAGAAAGATAAAAAGGCTTTTGTATTAAGAATTAGTCCTGCTTTGTTAAAGGAAGTAGAAACTTGGGCAGCTGATGAATTTAGAAGCACTAATGGACAGATAGAGTTTTTATTAACGCAAGCACTTAAATCCAGGAAAAAGGGAAAAGCTAAAGAAGAATAAATTAAAGCCGCAAAATTGCGGCTTTAATTTATTAAAAAGCAAGCAAAGTTATCACGCTAAAATGACGAGTTATTCGTTATTGCAATGTTAAAAAATGTATAACTTAGCATCCTAACCAAAAATTCATAAAAAAATAATTCATGAAAGAAGTTGTAATTGTATCAGCTATTAGAACACCGATTGGAAGCTTCGGAGGCTCGTTAGCTCAATTTTCTGCTACTCAATTAGGAGGCTTTGCCATCAAGGCTGCCATTGAAAAAGCAGGTTTAAAAGCCGAAGACATTCAAGAAGTTTACATGGGCAACGTGCTTTCAGCCAATTTGGGTCAGGCACCAGCTACACAAGCCGCGAAATTTGCCGGCTTACCTGATGTTCCGGCAACAACGATTAATAAAGTGTGTGCTTCAGGAACTAAGGCCATCATGCTTGCTGTACAAAGCATCGCCAATGGCGACAATGAAATTGTTTTGGCTGGTGGAATGGAAAGTATGAGCAATGTTCCTTATTATTTAGATAAAGCCAGAAACGGATATCGATTAGGACACGGACAGTTAACAGATGGTTTGGTAAAAGATGGCTTGTGGGATGTTTATAATGATTACCACATGGGATCTGCGGCAGAACTTTGTGCTACAGAATGCAATATTAGTCGCGAGGCACAAGATAACTTCGCCATAGCCTCATACAAAAGAGCGCAGGCTGCACAAACTTCAGGAAAATTCACTCATGAAATTGCTCCTATTGAAGTAAAAGACAGGAAAGGAGAAATTTCAATTATTGATACTGATGATGAACCAACTGCAGTTAAGTTTGAAAAAATACCAGGATTAAAACCTGTTTTTAAAAAAGATGGAACCATTACCGCTGCAAACGCCTCTACATTAAATGATGGTGCTGCTGCATTGGTTTTGATGAGCGCTGAGA
>SEDB01000302.1 GCA_004210715.1 Pedobacter sp. | reverse complement strand
ACAGCTTATTCAGCCGTTTTTACTACAAAAATTAATACCGATATCATCTTTTCAAAGCAATCGGCAAATTCCACAACAATTGAAAATGCCAATGCGCCAGTGGGTTATGTGGCGCCTACTACCAGTAATGGGCGCACCAGTCCGACACAGAATTTGGTTAATGCTTTTCCAAATTTGAATGGCTTGGCCTACACCGGAACCCAAACTGATGCGACACAGTATGATAATCGTGATCCAAGATTAAAATCAATCCTCTTTTATAATACCGTGGCGTGGTTGGGCAGGCCAGTTCAAACTTTTGAAGGTGGCTTGGATAAACCCAATCAGGCTTTTAAAACGCAAACCAGAACTTCTTACTATTTAAGAAAGTTTATGTCCGATTTTTCTACCTCGACAACCTATTCTAACCAAAGCCACAACTTTCCTTATTTCAGGTTTGCAGAAGTTTTATTGAATTATGCCGAGGCTTTAAACGAGGTTAACCGCGTGGAGGATGCTGTTAAGCAAATTGTTTTAATCAGAGCAAGAGCGGGAATAACTGCTGGAACTGGAAATCGTTATGGAATTAATGCAGGCATTACGCAGGCGCAATTAAGAGATTTGATCAGAAATGAACGTAGAATTGAGCTCTGCTTTGAGGAGCATCGTTTCTTCGATGTTCGTCGCTGGAAGTTGGGATTAGTTTTAACCGGAAGTCTCCAGGGTTTAAAAATCACGCAGAGCGGAACGGCTTTCAATTACGAACTGCAAAATGTAACGGATAATGTTTTCAGCGATAAATACTATCACATGCCGATTCCATACAGCGAGATGACGAAAAACACCAAATTGCTACAAAACGAAGGCTATTACTAGGGCTTTGCATGGTTTAATTTTTTTAAAAGAATGAAATGAGAAAATATATATACATTTTAAGCGTGTTTCTTTTTATGCTCAGTTTTTCTGCAATGGCACAGAGAAGAGAAATTACCGGCCAGGTTAGTGATAAGGATGGCGGTTTGCCAGGTGTAAGTGTAATCGACAAAACCAATCCTAAAAATGGAACGTTAACGGATGCAAATGGCCGATTCAAGCTTTTTGTTGAAGGAAATATAGTTACTCTTAAAATGGTTGGTTACACTACAAAAGATGTTTCGGTACAAGGCATTAGCAATGTAACAGCAACGCTAAGCGAAAATCAAACAGATTTAGATGAGGTAGTTGTTGTGGGTTTTGGCGAAAAAAAGAAAATTACTTTAACTGGTGCCGTGAGTGCGATCAGTGGAAAGGATATCAAACAAAGTCCATCGCCAAGTTTACAAAATACGCTTGCTGGTCGGGTAACCGGTTTTAGTAGCCAGCAACGTTCTGGTCAGCCGGGAAGAGATGGTGCCAGTTTTAACGTTCGTGGTGTGGGTTCTTATGTAGGAAATAACAATCCATTGATTCTGGTTGATGATATCGAATTTACTTACGACCAGTTTTCATCCCTCAACGCCAACGAAGTAGAATCTGTAAGTATATTAAAAGATGCCTCCACCACCTCAATTTATGGTATTAAAGGTGCTAATGGTGTAATTTTAGTTACCACAGTTCGCGGTAAAGTGGGCAAGCCACAAATTACTTTTCAGGCTGAATATGGTTTAAATCAGTTAACTAGAAGACCAGAATATTTAGATGCTTATCAATCGGCATCAATCATTAATCAGGGTGAAGTTAACACCAATGCGCTTAATCCGAATCCAAGTTTTGTGCGTACTTTTTCTGATCAGGATTTAGAACTTTACAGAAATGCAACAGATCCATACGGGCACCCTAATAACGATTGGACTGATATTTTACTGAAAAAATTTGCCCCACAAATTCGTGGTAATTTTGATATCACCGGTGGTACCGAGAAAGCTAAATATTTTGTTTCCGTTGGGTACCTGAATCAAGGCGGTCAGTTAAAGGATTACAGTGCCGATTTAAACAGTGAGTTTTATTATAAACGTTACAATTACCGTTCGAATGTTGATGTGAAATTAACCAAAACACTCGATGTGAAATTCGATTTGTTTGGCAATGTTGATGAACTGAATACCAATAATGCCAGTGCAAACAGTTTATTTAGTGATTTAGGTCGTACCGCAGAAACGGCAGCGTTTAACTATCCAATTTATAATCCAGATGGAAGTTTAGGTTATAGTTTATGGCAAAGAAACTCATCAGGAAGAAATAATAACAACCTGATTGGGCGATTAATGTACAATGGTTATTCCCGTACTTATTCCAATAACATCAATTTAGCATCTTCGGCGGTGCAGAAGTTGGATTTCATTACCAAAGGTTTATCCATAAAGGGAACTTTGGCTTACCGAAATCTTTATGCTTACAGCCGGAATTTACAACGCCCAACAAGTGGCACTGGTTTCATTTCATATATCTACGATCCGGTAACTGGCGCATACAATTTTGGTCAGCGTGATAACGTATATCGCATTAGCATTCCAACGTTAAACGCTCCTGCAAGCAGTACCAACAGCTCGCTTACCTTGCAAGCCATTTTAAATTATAACCGTTCATTTGGAGATCATAACGTTACAGGTTTGGTCTTATTTAATCAAAATAGTAAGTCGTTTCAAAACACGGCAGATGGAAATCGTTACAACTTTATTCCTGAAAATTTTAGAGGATATACCGCAAGATTAGGTTATGATTACAAACAAAAATATATTCTTGAGGCCAGCGGTGCATATAATGGTACCGATAGATTTGCAGTTGGAAAAAGATTAGGTTTTTTCCCGGCAGGATCAGTTGGATGGAACATTGCAGAAGAGAAAATTTTTAAGGAAAATTTAAAGTTTATTGATTTGTTTAAAGCACGTGCATCTTACGGTTTGGTTGGTGCAGATGGAACAGGAGGAACTTATGCTTACTTACAGTCTTACACGGCGGGTTCAGGAACAGGGCTTTTCGGTTTAGCCACTAATAATGCTTATGGTTTGGCAACCGAGGGAACTTTGGGGAATGATCAGGTAACCTGGGAGAAAGAAAAGAAGCTGGATATTGGTCTTGATATCGCTTTGTTCAAACGTAAATTCACCGCATCATTTGATTATTTTAACAATAACCGATACGATATTTTAACAACCAGGGGGACAGTTTCAGCTGTTTTTGGACAGAATTTGCCACC
>SEDB01000301.1 GCA_004210715.1 Pedobacter sp. | reverse complement strand
AAGACTTACTCCGGTAGCAGCTGGATCTACAGCTGCCTGTGCGTTAACCTTGGAATAACTGCAAAATAAACAAATTGCAATAATCAAAATTGGTTTTGTAAAAAAATTGTTCATGGGGATGGATTTAATTTATTTTTAATATTGTGAATTAGTTTGCACCAACGCATGTGGCGCCGATGGTTTGGGATTAATTTTTATGTTGAAATTAATCTGGCTGCTGCAGCCATTACTGTTTTTTATCGTCAAAACCCCTGGATATGTGCCAGGCGAAATATTTGATGGTACGGAGATTGGGATGCTCCCTTGAGGCAAAGGCTGATCAGTAATTGTGGCGAGTTCAACCGAATTCCAATGAATACTGTAAGAAACCGGACTGCTCACGGGAGTAACATAGTTTAACGAAACGGCTATTGTACCAACACAGATTTCAGTAACAGAATGCAGGTTCAGGTTGGGCAAATCAAAAACCGATACATTATAATCTGCAAAGTTTGCGCAAGTGCCAGAAGTAGCCTCCACGCTATAGCGTAAAGAGACATTGCCACCAGATAATGCCCTTACTTCTCCGGAAACGGAATTTACTGAAGCAATGAGTGGATTACTGCTCGACCATTTGCCACCTGTGATTGTATTTGAAAAAACATAGCTTTCTCCTACACATAGCTGGCTTTTTCCCGAAGTTATTCCTATAGCCGCAAGTGGATTTATTTTAACTAGCAGTGCAGAGCGACCACTACTGATGCAACCGGTAATTGGATTTACCGCCTCTACATAATAAGTAATATCTGAATTTAAGACGGGCGTATTGATACTCGCACCTGTTGCTTGCAAAGCTCCGCTACTTGGCAAATTATACCAATTATAGGTGATACCAGATACTGGATTATCAACCGACAAAACAATGGAAGAGCCAGCGCAGGCTGTAACGCCAGTTGTGTATACCTCGGGCAAAGGCTTGACTACAATTGTAACCTTAACTCTTTTAGATACAGAGGGATAAACAATTATCACGTTTTGATTGTACGTAAAACACATGCTCACCGACACTTAAGATGCCAGGCTGAAATATCTGACCAATTTTCAGTGGAGTAGTCGAGGTTTCATTCTCATACCAGGAATAGGTGGTACAATCCTGAATATTGCTGATCGATAGCGATGGCGAGGCACCAAAACAAACATTCTTAGAATCACTTATTAAGCCATCAATTATAGGGATTGGTTTTGGGATTACCTTTTTCACATCATAAATGCGAAGACTGCCACTTATACCGATCAATCCTCCATAGGAAATTCTTACCCTATCAAATGACGAATTTACCGGGAAGCTGAGTTCTCGAAGATTTGGATAGCCCGGAACAGGACGGCTAACTATATTGGTTGCTGTGATGGTATTCCCAGTGCCATTTGCCCCTAAATAAGTCTGAACACCAAGTCCACTGAATATATTAAAGCCATCTCCAAGATTTTCTATAATGATTTTAGCAGAGTCTCCAGCTACTGATGGCCTGGCAAAAACAGCGGTTAAATAGGCTGAATTTGCCACATTAACTCCTGCACTAATACTGGCGTAGCTAGTAAAAGGCCTTGCATCTATCGCGTTTGACTCTCCTGATATGGAACCAAATGCACTTCCTACTGGCAAAATGGAGTTATCTGATAACCCACTGATCACATCGATTCCTTTATCACAATCTGGAATTTGGTTGGTATCCTCCAGAATATAAGCACCGTAAACATCTGTCGATATAGGAATAGACAATATTCCACCAACCAGTTTTACATATACACCATTACTTTGCTCTCCAGCGTTTAATCGTATGGGGATTTCAACAGTACCAGGTCCGCCAATCAACCCCACCACTGTTGTTCCGTTGTATTTCTGCGTTTGCACTGGAATATTCCCGTTATAACTAAAAGTACCGACCTCAATAGCGCCACCAGCATTCAAAAAAGTTGCGGGCAAAGCAAGCTTGACATAAATTGTGTTGGGGCCTGAAATCTGCTTTCGGGTAATTTTATTACTTTCCCTGAATTCCAGATACTGTGTAATGTCTGCTCCTAAAATTGCTTGCAAGTATAAATTGGATTTGGAAAAAGGATCATTGTCAGCCGCATTGGGCCCATCAGTATTTGTCCCGATAGAAAGAAAATTTACATTGCGCTCAAATGATTGCGCATTTGCATACACACGGTTTTTGTTCGTACACGTTTGCGCATACGAATTCAGTTGAACAGAAAATAAAAAAGCCAGTAAAACCAGCGAGAGCAGGGACTTCAATTTGTTTGGTATTGCCAAAATGGAGCAATTCCCCCACATACGAAGATCTTACGGGGTTAGATCTTATCCGCGTTCATTTTATTCATTTTTTTACAGTCAGATCTAAACATTATAAGCGCATTTAATTTTTTTTTGGAAAATATTACCCCTGATGTTCATATATTTGCAATCAAATGAGATTAATGATCTACTTATTGACTTTAGCCATTCTTGGTCTTTCTTGCATTACCTGCGAGGATGCCATTGCTTTAGCGGTCAATCAATCAGAAATTTCTGCGGACAAGATCGAAAAGCCTAACGATTCAACCGAAAAAGATAATTGCTCTCCATTATGCACTTGTAATTGCTGTGGACAACCTCTGGTAATTTACGGTGTTGCTTCAACACCTATAACATTAAAAAGACTGGTTTCAAAAAATGAATTGATATCCTATAACAATCAATTTATTTCCAATTACATCCAAAACATCTGGCAGCCGCCAAAACTGAATAATTCTTATATCAGCTAACTGATTTTCATAAGATTAAATTATTCATTTTTACGACACATTAAATGCAAAAAATATTTTTATTGCTCTGTACATTCATGTGCATGGCTGGTGCCTACGCACAAAACTCATTCAAAATAATTGTCAAGACCAAACAAAGCAATACCGCTATGAGCGATGCTACCATACTGGTTAGAGGCACAAATATTATACTTAAGACCTTGCCCGATGGTACGGCAAGCATCAACAATATTCCCAACGGAAATCAAACAATTCTTATTCGAAATATCGGTTTTGAAGAGTATAAACTGAACTTAAACTTTCCCTTGAATCAAGAGAAACCGCTTGAAATTTTAATGGAGTCAGCGGAAGATGAATTGGAAGAAGTGATCGTATCATCAACCAG
>SEDB01000300.1 GCA_004210715.1 Pedobacter sp. | reverse complement strand
CCAAATATAATAATTTTACCATCAGAATTAAATCACGGGACGATTTAAAGAAATTCATATTTTAGTGTAAACTCCACAGTCTGGATAGATGTGGGATGCAAAGAATTAAGCCATTCAGACAGAGTGGCTTTTTTTATTGGTAATAACTCATTATTAAGAATAAAGGATTTCGATAATGTCTTGACTTTATCCCAAACGCTTGAAAACATTTTGATTCTCACGATTTTTTTTTCGACATCATCCTCGCTCTTTCATTCGTTCCATTGTTTTAAGTACACTAAATTTTAGCCGCCGCGTTAACATAATTTAATCAGCATGAAATACAATTTTTAGAAATCTTATTATTGTGACTACTGTCTAATATTGCAAAGGCTACTCAAAAAAGGATTGATGAGACTCAGGTAGCTCGCGTGATTGATTAATAAATTATAGAATACTAAGCAATGTGCAATTAACAAAACTTGAAGTGAGGTAGAGCTGGCGTAAGTTAGGACAAAAAGCCTCTTCTTATGTTTTAAATTATAGGTTTATTTTTCTAAAAGCTATATCATACTTTAATACAAAAGGGCTATTTTAGAGAGCTAGGTGCTTTATAAATTTGTATTGCAAATCTATAATCTATATCATTTGGTAATCTAGGCCTGGATGGGTTAGACCAATTTTAATTACAGAAGGCATTTATCACCTTTGTAATTATTTGAATTATTAAGGAACCGTACCGGATTGATCCTCTGGTATGGTTCTTTCTTTGAGTAAATGTCCAATTCTGGACTATTAATTGATCTTAGTTTTGAATCAAAAAATAAATGTCACCAACATTTTCCGAAAATTTCTTTAAAGGCGATATCGGTATTTAAAATGCAGTTTGATCGAGAGAATCATTACTTGGATAGAGGTCTTTTGAATTCCTGATTTTTGTTAATAATTTGAACAAAAAGGAATAATACAACTTTGAAGGGCTAATAACTTCTAGACTTTTGCTCGTAAAAGATAAGCTTGCTTCATTTTTTTGATTTTATAATGTATATTTATAAAAAAAAGAGTAAAATGAACTGGAATTTGCATGATTACTACACTGATTTAATCGAATTTACAGCTAAATATTCCTTTAAGTGCGAACTAATTGAGAAAACAATGTCAGAGTCAAACCATAGTAAGTCCCATATGCGTAAAAAGTTGGCATTAAAGATTGATAAAGAATTTGAAAAATTGGTTCAAAAACATAGCTGGAGATCAATGAAGGGGAAAGCCAAGTCATTTATTTCAATCCCATTTCTTCTATTAAAATTTAATCTTCCTGAGGTTATTGCCTGTATTTAAAGGTAATTTATTCGTGTAGAACCTCGTTCATTATCAGTATGCGGTTCTCCCGAAAACATAATTTTCTTTCTTCTTAAATCACAATGTGTCTTATTACCAAAAGATTATTGAATTACTTTTTGTTATAGGTAGAATGAATCAATTAGTAACCATTCGATTAAGTTCATATCCCTTTAAGATGAACTCATGAAATTTTCAATTCTCTTTCCTCGGCAGGATTTGAGGTAGTTAAACTTATTTTTCGCAATTCTAAGTACTATTATATCGACCTGGGTAGTGGATATATTTCTTTTCTCGATAGACCAGCCTATAAAGAGTATTTCTACCAATAAGGTAACATCGCTATAACTAAATAAACCACCATACCCATGATTAAGGTCTAAAATTGAGCTAAAAGTGAGCTATTTGGTTCACTTTTAGCTCAATTTAGCTCAAAAGTTGGCAACTACTTTACCGCTTTTTAATTTTATCTGAATTTTAAAATAGAAATTATCCACTTTTTTGGTAAACTAAATTAAGAAAGATGAACTCAAAGAGATTTAAAAACGTAAGGTTCACGCTAACCATTGATGAACATAAACAGTTGCTTATACTCTGTAAAGAATTAGGCTGCAATCAAGCAGAATTAGCCAGGAATAAAATTTTATATCCCAGTATGCTTCATTTAGATCCCGCAAAACTACTTGTAGAACTTAATGGGATAGGTTTAGAGATAAGGGACATCAATAACGCTTTGAAGATACATAGGGTACATTGCAGGTCAGCAAATGGCGTAGATTTTCAATTTCTACAGTTATACAAAGATTATGTATCTAGTCATAGAAAACTAGAAAATCTGTTACGGAAGATAATGATTAAGGTTAGAACTAAAGGTTAATTGGATATGATTGTTAAAATTTTATCTAAAAGTTCTGTATTTCCTGCAGTAGGATACAATATGGATAAAGTTCTAGCGGGTACTGCTGAACTATTGGCTTTTAAAAACTTTGGGCTTTTGGATGCTTTTTTTGATATTTCCGCCGCAGATATGGAAAGATATTTGCTTGCTGTTGCAAGCCTTAATTCGAGATCCAAAGCGAAACAGTTACATGCTGTCTTCTCGAATCCTGGCATTTCTGTATCGAAGGATTACTTTTTAGATATAGCTACAAAATGGATGGTTGAAATGAAAATGGATCAACAACCATATCTAATTTTTTTTCATTCAGATACAGCTAACCGACACATCCATTTAGTTTCCACATACATAAGGCTTGACAAGACCAAAATCTCCGACAGTTTTGATTACCAGAGAGCATACCGAGCCCTTAATAAAATATTATCTATCAATATTCAGGATGAATTTCGAGAGAAAACAAAAAAAATGTGGTCCTATGGGTTTTTTGAGCTTTCCACATTTCAGATGGTTTTAAAACTAAGAGGATATCGAAGTTTTATTTTGAAGGACCACTTTTACGTCTGCAGATATGCCAGCATTGTAATGCGTGTTGAAAAGGAGAAAATAAAAAATCAATTTTTGCCTTTTACCATAGAATCTAAAAAAGTTGACGAATTAAAGACGATTCTAAAATCTGCTATGATATATGTGGATGTATCGCCAATACCAGTTTACCTTGCGACTGACCTGCGCTACAGAAAGAAGGTAGTAAGTTTCCATTCTGAGCTCTCAGACTGTCTGATTAATACTTATAACATTGAGATCATCTATCATATATACCGAAATGAGGTCTCAGGTCATTGATCATAGAAACAAATATGTTATCGCGGGTGAGAAGATCCTGACGCTTGAAAGGATTTTATCTAAAGCAGATGATCAGCATGTTCAGACTTACAGGAGGTCTAGGTAGAGGTACCTTACCCGTTTTTTAATTACTTAGTTGCTGCCGATTTTCATTCATCCAGGGTAATTTCTCTAAGTAGGTTTTAATTTGAAGAAAGGGGACATGGCAAACTTGTTCGGTGATTGAAAAGAAGCGATGCTGGTAGTTGAAAATTAGCTTTGCTTAGCCGATAAGATTTAATTTTAGTGATAATTAGTGATTTAGATTTCAAATTGCAACGCCTATCTTCGTGGAACGTTTAAATACAAAAAAAAATTGCAAACTATATCACAACTTATTAGCGGAGAGTTAAAGGATACAACTTCAGTCAAGATATCGGAGAATCTTAATTATTTTCCTGTCGAACTTTTTGATCTAGTTGACACGCTGGAATATCTGGATTTGTCTTCCAATCTGCTAGAAACCTTACCTCATGATTTTTATCGTTTTAAAAAATTAAAAGTATTTTTTGCATCGGATAATTTATTTACCATTTTTCCGGAGGTACTTGGTCAATGTGATTCT
>SEDB01000299.1 GCA_004210715.1 Pedobacter sp. | reverse complement strand
GCAATTGGGTTTTAAGCTATGATAATAGAGTTGAAGTAATACAATTGGGTTATAAACTTGACAATTTTAACGACATTGAAAAATGTGATGGCATAGTGTTGACAGGTGGCGAAGATGTTCATCCTAGATTTTACAATCTTCCAGAATACAAACAGTATTGTTATGATGATGATGTTGATGAAAAAAGAGATGAATTTGAATTCCGCGTACTCGAATACACGGAAAAAAACCAAATACCAGTATTAGGCATTTGCCGGGGAATGCAAGTTGGCAATGTTTTTTTTGGTGGAACATTAATTCCCGATATTCCTACCTGGGGGAAATTCGATCATGGTAAAATGCCGGATAAAACCGATCGGTATCACGAAATCATCGTGAATGAATCTTCCTGGTTAAACTCTATTGTAAAAACCGGCAGAGGATTGGTTAACAGCAACCACCATCAAAGTACTGATCGAACAGGTAAGGGATTGGTGGTTAGCGCAATTTCGCCCGATGGAATTACTGAAGCTATGGAAAGGTTTCATCGAAATGGCAAATCATTTCTACTTTTTGTACAATGGCATCCTGAAAGATTAAATGATCAACAAAGTGCTTTCAGCAAAAGTTTACATGAGGCATTTATTAGTGCTATAATTTCCAATAAATAAAAACATCTACTAGTTTAACATAAATACGCTACTATCATTCCACTTTCCATCAACATAAGCACCATTAAAGGCACACTCTAATCCTTTTTTTTCATTAATAGTGATGGCTCTATACTCAAAGCCATAAATTCTGTAGTTCTTCAAAGGTGTAAATATTTCCAATGTATCATGAATTGAAAATCCATCTGAATAATTAAATTCATTTGTTTTTGAATCTTTAATCATCATTTTATTTAATGGATTATCATGGCTTCTTTTAATTTTCAACGCTAATTTTGTAACACCTTTACTTTTCGCGAGCACAAAAGTTAAAGCACTTAATCGATTTGGGTTTTGCTCACAATCATGATTAAACTTTTCATCTTTAAATTTCTGATTGAGAAATCCGTAAACCATATATGCAATCCCCACTATCACAATCAGGAAAATTAATTTTCTTTTCATTTTAAACTTACAATGATATAAATCGCTTTTTTATTTTATTAAGTGAGTGGAATTTATGCAAAATCTATTAAAATAAACCAAAGCCATCTTTTTTTAATAAATTGCGGATTAATATTTATTCGATTAAACCTCAGTTTATTGATCATGAAAAAGATATTCCTGATTGTTTCAGCTTTCCTGTTTGTAGCAAATTCTTACGCTCAAAGCATTATAAATGAACCTGAAATAGCGGAAGGCGACAGTCCGGTTTTACAAACGCAAATTGCCATAATTCCAGAGCCGGTTTCATTAATGAAAAAAGCGGGAACATTTACTTTACCCGAAAATGTAAGTATCCAGGCTTCTAAAAGCGAAGGGTTGCAACAATCAATTAATTTCTTATCCGAGCGCATTGAAACTGCTACAGGGAAATTTGTAAGCAGCGTTACGACAGCAAATCATCCTACAATAAAATTAATTATTAACAACCAAACTGATAGTCAGTTAGGAACAGAAGGCTACAGACTAAATGTAAACCCCACACAAATTGTAATTACTGCTAACAAACCTGCCGGCATTTTTTGGGGAGTGCAATCTTTAATACAACTTTTCCCGGTTGAAATTGAAAGTAAAGAAGTAGTAGAAAAAATTAGTTGGAAGCTGCCTTGTGTTGATGTGATCGATTATCCAAAATTAGGCTGGAGAGGTTTAATGTTTGATGTTGCTCGTCATTTCTTCACGAAAGATGAAGTTAAGGTTTTTATTGACAACATGGTTCGATATAAATTCAATTTACTGCATTTTCACTTAACGGATGATGAAGGCTGGAGAATTGAGATTAAAGGCTTGCCTAAATTAACGGAAGTTGGTGCATGGAGTGTTAAAAAAACAGGAACCTTTGGCGATTTCATTCCACCAACTGCCGATGAACCTCGCACTTATGGTGGCTTTTACACGCAAGAAGATATTAAAGAATTGGTTCAGTATGCCCAAGATCGTTTTGTAAACATTATGCCTGAAATCGATGTTCCGGGTCATAGTTTAGCGGCAATAGCTTCTTATCCGGAATTATCATGTACGCCAGAAGCAATAAATTATAAAGTACGCTCTGGTGAAAAGATAATGGATTGGAGCCGTGGCGCACCACCTTTAGCGCTTGTTGACAATACACTTTGCCCTGCAAATGAAAAAGTTTATACCTTCCTTGATACAGTAATTACGCAGGTAGCAAAACTTTTCCCATTCGAGTATATTCACATGGGTGGAGATGAAGCACCCCATAATTTCTGGGAGAAAAATGATCAAGTTAAAGCGTTGATGCAACGTGAGGGCTTAAAAACCATTCCTCAAGTTCAGGCATATTTCGAGAAACGCGTGGAAAAAATCGTAGTATCAAAAGGCAAAAAGTTTATGGGTTGGGATGAAATCTTAGAGGGTGGTGTTTCGCCCACAGCATCTGTAATGAGCTGGAGAGGTTTAAAATACGGCATTCAGGCTTCTAAAGACAAGCATAATGTAGTGATGAGCCCTACTGATTTCGCCTATCTTGATTATATGCAAGCGGATCAAATTACTGAGCCGCGAGTATATGCCTCATTGCGATTAAATAAAACTTATCAGTTCAACCCGATTCCTGCCGGTGCTGATCCAAAATATATAATCGGTGGCCAGGCAAATTTATGGACCGAGCAAATCTTCAATTTCCGACAAGTACAATACATGCTTTGGCCGCGTGCCTTTGCCATTTCTGAATCTATTTGGAGTCCTATAGAAAAGAAAAACTGGACGAACTTTGTTGATCGTACTGAAGAACATTTCAAACGTTTAGACTTTGCAGAAACAAAATATTCTCCAGCAATTTATGACCCTATCATAACGGTTAAACGCAGTGCCGACAAGCAACTTATGATTGAATTGGCTACTGAAGTTAATGGTTTAGACGTGTATTATAGTTTTGACAATTCGAGTCCAGATCGTTTTTACCCAAAATACACTGGCGCCTTAACACCACCTAAAGATGCAGGTATGCTACGATTAATTACTTACAAAGGCAAACAACCTGTTGGAAGATTGATCAGCTTGCCTATTGCGGATTTACAGAAAAGGGCTAAGTAATGGG
>SEDB01000036.1 GCA_004210715.1 Pedobacter sp. | reverse complement strand
TGCTTGCGAACAGCAGGGATTACACCATAAAACTTACCATCCTGGGCGAAGTATTTTTTAAAATACTTTGAAGGTATTTCTTTATTGATACTTTCGGGATATTGGTTTCTGGATGCAATTTCAATACTTTTTTCATCAATATCAGTTGCGAAAATTTTAATTTCTATCTTCTTACCTGATTTTTCAACGCATTCATTGGCTATAACAGCAACGGTATAGGCTTCTTGTCCGGTGCTACAGGCGCATACCCAAATTTTTAAAGTGTCGCCGTTTGATTTTTGTTCAATTACATGAGCAATCTGATCAGCAAAGGCTTCAAAGGCACCTTTGTCTCTAAAAAACTTGGTTACACCGATCAGGAAATCCTGCCCCAGAATGGCTACTTCCTGTTCGTTCTCTCTTAAAAAATCAACATATAGATCAAGAGTTTTAATGCTGTTTTCATTCATCCTCCGCCCAATTCTTCGAATAATGGTTGGGGTTTTATAAAGGTTAAAGTCATTCCCGCTTTGCAGATGCACCATTTTAAAAATGTCATCCAAGAGCTCTTCATTTATTTTACCATTTTCAAGCACTTTAATGGGCTCCTCATTAACATAGTTAAAAAGCTCCTTATGCATTTCAGGTGCTGGTAAAATATGATCTACATTACCTGATGAAACGGCACTATTGGGCATGCCGTCGAATTTGGCTGTAGCGGGATCTTGAGCGATAACCATTCCACCAAATTCTTTTATGGCTTGAATGCCTTTGGTGCCATCGGTTCCGGTTCCAGAAAGAATAATGGCTATTGCTTTTTCCTTTTTATCTTTTGCGAGGGTGTATAAAAAGTGATCAATTGCGGTATTTGGGGCCTTAATTTGCGATTTTTCAGCCAATTTTAAACGGCCATTGCTTACCGTCATTAACTTGTTATTGGGAATAATATAAACGCAATCCTGTTGAATGGCCATATTGTTGGCCGCTTCAAAAACCTTCATGTGCGTATGTTTCGCCACAAGCTCAACCAAGAGGCTTTTATAATCTGACGATAAATGCTGAATAACCACAAATGAAAAGCTTTCATTTGCGGGCATGTGATCAAAAAATTCATGTATGGCTTCCAAACCACCTGCCGAAGCTCCGATTGCAACAATATATTTATCGTATCTTTTTGAAGTCTCTTTAGTTACCTGATCAGTCATTCGTTTAATTATAAATTTGTTTTGCCCTGAATTCAAACAGGAAATTTCTTAATGATTCGGCCATCTGCACTTCAATGTTTTTCCAATCTGTTGATTGACCATAAATGGTTTGTAACCAAAGCTTAAATGAGTTTCGTGGATGATAATTCAACCCATCTTTTTCAAAGTTTATTGCTTGGTTAGGGTCGCCGCCCCATTGTATATTTTGAATCACCTCTGGCCTAAAACAGATCAGAAATTCACCCTTAGCAGAATCAATCGGGATTACTAACAATCCACTGGCCACATGAGCATAAGACTTTGCCTCCTCATAGGTTTCTCCTAAATTCTGACTTGCAAAAATGCTGTTTATCCCTTTTCCCTCCAGCCATAAAACCATGTTTTCCAGTTGATCCATTTCTGGAACGTTACCCATTGTTTTAATTTTTCCGTTTAAACTTAGTGCTGCACCAGTAGCATTAAACAACGAAAGCAGGTTTTGGTTTGCATCTATAAATATTCCTTTTGTAATATCTTCTTCCGCATAAATTAAATCGGTAATCAGTGCCCGTTGCTGTAATAACTTAGCGCCATCAAGCAATTCCTCATGTTTAATAATTGATGAAATGCGGTAGGAAATTTCCATACTCAACCAATCAAAAATAGATCGGCTTTCTACACTTAAATATTTGCTTGTAATGTGGTGGCAAGAAATTAAGCCCCATAATTTGCCTTCAACAATAATACGAATAGACATGGATGCTGTAACATTCATATTCTCCATATATTCCAAATGTACGGCGGCAACACTTCTTAAATTACAATCAGATAGGTCTAAAAAACCATTGGTGATTGGATTAATAACAGGGAATAATTTAATATTGGTGTAGTTTCGATTGGGAATTAATCTAAATGAATTTTTAAGGTAAAGTGCTCTGGCTTGCTTAGGTACATCAGATGCTGGAAAGGTTTGTCCCAAATAACTTTCTAAATCCCCGGTTATTTCTTCGGCGATAACTGTTCCGTTCCAGTTTTTATCAAAATGGTACATTCTAATACCATCAAAGCCCGAAATTTTTCTAATTTCTTTTATACTGGCCTCACAAACTTCCTGGAGGTTATTGGTGCTTTCTAATGTTGAGATAAATGATCTAACACCCTGAAAAACTTGTGTAAAGCTACGCTCGGGTTCACTATCAGCCTTTTCTATTTCCAGGATAATAAAATCTTTTTTTACGTGAGCCAAAATATTGACAAGGGTAGAAGCGTTTGCGCTATTGATTGCAAATTGAAAGGGCAATCTGTTTCGCTGTCCTTTACTAATTTCACTTTTGAAGTGATGTAAATCCTCAGCCGAAAGATATTCCTCTAAATTTATTCCAATATTTTCTTTTACTGATCTGAAAGTGATTGATGCAATGTTTTCGCTCGCCTGCACAATATTCAGCGAATTTCCATCTAAAACAATTAAAAATCCAAAATCTTGAATCGAGTTGGTTTGATGGATTGCAAGATTTCCACAAAATTCTGCATCATAGTTTTTATTTTGAGCCATTTTTTTTCTTTTTAGCAATTCAAATTGTAGAATGCTTCAGTTTTAATTATCCATTACACGCTTAAATCCCTAAAGAAAAATCAATATACTTAAAGCCTGAACACAACGGCAATTAACCATAAATAGGGATTTGACAATCTGAATGCGATAAAAATATACAAAACGAAAGCAATAATCATTTTTTATAACGAAAATGCTACTCCTTTTAGCTTATTCAGTATTTATCACGCAGTAAAATCTGCTTATATCAAACTGCAATATTTTCACTGTTTTCATTCTTTTAAAACATTATAAACGTAAATGAACTTTATGTTTAAAATATTAGATGATGAATCGTTTCGAAAATAAAATCGCTTTAGTAACTGGAAGCAGTCAGGGAATAGGTGAAGCTTGCGCCTTACGTTTAGCCAAAGAAGGTGCAGATATTATCCTTAATGGAAGAAAATTTGATGACAGGGGCGAAAAGCTTATTGCAAAAATTGAGGGCATGGGCCGAAGAGCTAAATTTTTAGCAGCTGATGTTAGCAAAACCAAGGATGTGATTAAACTTGTAGATGATGCCGTTAAAGTTTTTGGCTCACTTGATATCTTAATCAACAATGCTGGATTGGAGAAAAAGGCTGATTTTTGGGAAGTTACTGAGGAGGATTATGATATTGTGATGGATACCAATTTGAAAGGTGTTTTTTTCGGGATACAGGCGTTTGTGAAATATTGTAGAAAGGAAAAAAGAGCAGGAACAATCATTAACATGAGCTCGGTACACGAAGAAATTGTTTTTCCTCATTTTGCCGCTTACTGTGCCAGTAAAGGTGCCATGAAAATGCTGACCCGTAATTTGGCAACAGAGTTAGCGCCATTAAATATCAGGATCAATAATGTTGCCCCTGGAGCGGTAACTACACCCATCAATCAGGATTTGCTGAACAACAAAGAGCAATTGGAAAAATTATTGGATAATATTCCGATGAGGAGGATGGGGAAGGTAGAAGATGTTGCCGCTGTTGTTGCATTTTTGGCATCAGATGAAGCTGGTTATGTTACCGGATCAACCTATTTTGTTGATGGTGGTTTAACTTATCATTATGAAGAACAGTAGGCTAATGCCTACCTGTTCTTCTCCCTATTTGCTTATTTAATTCAACAGCCGCACTAATCAATGCAAGATGCGTAAATGCCTGCGGGAAATTTCCCAAATGCTCTCCCTTTCTACCTAATTCTTCGCTGAAAAGCAATAAATGGTTTGAGTAACCAATCATTTTTTCGAAATTTTCTACCGCCCGCTCCAGTTCGCCACTTTTGGCCAAAGCTTCAATAAACCAGAAAGAACACATGTTAAAAGTTCCTTCTTCACCTTCTAAGCCATCTATTTTGGTCATTCCGTTATTGTAGCGATAAACCAGCACATCAACCAGAAGTTCATCATCAATTGCTTTTAAAGTAGATAACCAGCGTGGCTCTATTGGCGAGATGAAATGCGTTAGTGGCATGAGCAAAACGCTTGCATCTACATGATCAGCACCTTTATACTGAACCCAAGCACCTCGTTTTTCATTCCAAAAGTTATGGTAGATATCGTTATAAATATCACTACGTACCTGATGCCATTCGTTTTCAGGATAGGGAAAAGATCGATGTTCAGCAATTTTAATTGCCCGGTCCATTGCTACCCAACACATTAAACGGGTATGCAGAAATTGTTTTTTCTCACTTCTAATCTCCCAAATGCCATGATCAGCCTTTTTCCAGTTTTTAATTACCTGAGCGATCTGTTTTTCAATCAATGTCCAAAACTCATAAGTAATCGGTTTATAGGATTTATTGTAGATGTAAACGGTATCGATCAGCTCTCCGTAAATATCAATTTGTAATTGTGTGGCTGCTTCGTTACCAATTCTCACAGGTTTCGAAGAATGGTAACCTTCCAAATGTTTCAATTCTTTCTCGTGAAGCTCCGAATTTCCATCAATTTGATAAACGAGTTGTAGGTCTATTTTCTGGCAAAGGTTAAAAATCCAATCGATAAAGGCTGTGGCTTCATCATAAAAGCCTAATTTTAAAAAGGCATACATGGTGAAGGCGGCATCACGAATCCAGGTGTAACGATAATCCCAGTTTCTGTTTCCGCCAATTGCTTCCGGTAAACCAAATGTTGGTGCAGCCACAACAGATCCAAATTCTGCCGAGGTTAATAATTTAAGTGTGATTGCCGACCGTTGAATGAGTTCACTATATCTTCCTTTGTAACTGGTTTTATTAACCCATTTCACCCAAAAATCTCTGGTTTGATGATAAGCATCTTTTTTATAGAATTCGAGGTCCTGGCCTTTTTGATCTTCGGGTAAAAACTCCAACACGATAGTAGCAACCTCCGTTTCGTTCAAGGTAAATTCTGCATAACCATTTTTTCGTCTAACAGTTAGCGGTTGATCAGATAACATCTTAATCTGGAATTTTTCCTTTTCACAAGTGAAGTTAATTTCCTTTTCCAAACATTCTACTTCGTGATCACTTTCGGAGTAACCAAATCGTGGTACACAACTAACTTTGAATTTAATGCTTCCTCTAACGGTTTTGATTTGCCTTACAATTGCACTGGTAAGAGATTTATTTCCTTTTTCGATAGGCATGAAATCTGTAAGTTCAGCTATTCCTGCATCAGAAAAATATCTGGTCAGCAAAATTGCAGTTCCTGGTAAATAGAGTTGCTTGCTGGTAAAGTTCTTTAAGTCTGGCTCTACAGCAAAAAATCCGCCACGCTGCGAATCCAGCATAGTTGCAAAAACCGTTGGAGAATCGAATTTTGGTGCGCACATGAAATCAATTGACCCTTGCAAGGAAACCAGTGCAACTGTTTTAAGGTTGCCAATAATCCCATAATTTTCTATTGGCTGGAATTGTCTTTTGGTATGATTCATATAGGCTTAATTAGGGATCAATTTGTTTAATAAAAGAAAATTAAACTGGTTTTGTTTGAAAGATGTATAGTTGAAACACTTCTTGCAGGAATTTTTCTACAAAAAAAAATCCCGACTAATTTGCATTAGCCAGGATTAAATATGGTCTGAAATGTGTGATTAAACTAAGAAACCACCACCTAATAAATCATTTCCTTCGTAAAATACTGCCGATTGACCAGGAGCAATTGCAGATACATTGTGATCGAAAACTACACGCATTCTATCTTTCTCCTGAACAATGGTACTTAACATACCTGCATCCTTATAACGGATTTTGGTAATTACATCATTCATTGGCTCTTCGATACTTGCGTATTTAATCAAATTGATGTTGCGAACCATTGCTTCTTTACGTTCCAACTCTTCAGCTCTTCCTAAAACAACCGTATTGCTTTCTGGCAGAATCTGGGTAACAAACATGGGCTCGCCAAAAGCTACACCCAAACCTTTACGCTGGCCAATAGTGTAAAATGGATAGCCTTTGTGCTGACCCACAACCATTCCATTACTTAAAATGAAATTTCCGCCGGCAACTTTATCTTCTAAATCTTCAACTTTATGCTTTAAAAAGGCTCTGTAATCATTATCTGGTACGAAACAAATTTCGTAACTCTCTGATTTTTTTGCCAGTTCTTCCTGTCCCATATCTAAAGCCATCTGCCTGATTTCGGATTTTGCAAAACTTCCTAATGGAAATTTAGTACGCGAAAGGTTTTCCTGAGAAACACCCCAAAGCACATAAGATTGATCCTTGTTTTCGTCTTTTCCTTTTGAAATTACATAACGCCCACTATCTTGCTGGCGAATGTTGGCATAATGACCTGTAGCGATAAATTCGCAATCCAATTTGTTGGCACGTTTTAATAATGCTTCCCATTTAATGTGTGTATTACACAAAACACAAGGATTTGGCGTTCTGCCAGCCAGATATTCATCCACAAAATTATCGATTACATAATCGCCAAATTCATCACGGATATCTAGAATATAATGGGGGAAACCGTAATTTACAGCAAGTGTACGGGCATCGTTGATGCTATCTAATGAGCAACAGCCAGTTTCCTTACTGCTTCCACCAGCACTTGCATAATCCCAGGTCTTCATGGTTAAGCCAATAACCTCATAACCCTGCTCATGCAACATTACCGCCGCTACCGAACTATCAACCCCGCCACTCATGGCTACCAGAATTCTACCGTGTTTACTCATTTTAAAATAATAGGATGCAAAAATAAGGTTTATTTATTTGAAATTATTTAAAGCAAGTCAGTTACTTGTAAAAAGCGGTAGCCGAAATTTATTGAACAAGCACGACTAAACTAAACCTGATCGTCAGCGGTTCCCGATTTTTTCATCGGGATTAGCAAAGAGCAGGAGTGTAGTAACCGAAATGTGGGGAACATTGCTTTCCAAATTTTAAATTTGAAACGGTTTTAATTGTATTTTTTATGTTGGTTAAACGATTTAGATCAAAGATTTACATTTAAATTAATACCTTAGAATTTTCAAAAACTTAAGTTTCAATTTTAAACAAATATGATTAAAAAAGTTATCCTGCCTTGCCTGTTATTGTCTTCTTTTATGGCATCGGCACAGCAGAATTTGGTTCAATATGTTAAGCCAATTATTGGTACATCAAAAATGGGGCATACCTATCCTGGAGCAACAGTTCCTTTTGGGGCTGTGCAATTAAGCCCGGAAACCGATACTTTATCTTACGAAGTAAATGGTAAGTATAATGGCGATGTGTATAAATATTGTGCAGGCTATAAATATGAAGATAAAACGATTACAGGTTTCAGCCATACACACTTTAGTGGAACTGGTCACTCAGATTTAGGTGATTTTTTAATCATGCCTACTCAAGGCAAATTGCAATTAAACCCAGGTACGGCTAATAACCCAAAGGGTGGTTATCGTTCTGCTTATTCTCATGCTAATGAAAAAGTTGAAGCAGGCTATTACAAAGTTAAGCTTGATGATGATAACATCACTGCTGAATTGACGGCTACGAATAGAGTTGGTATGCATCAATATACTTTCCCCAAATCAGATCAATCGCACATTATTTTAGATTTGATGGCAGGAATTTATAATTACGAAGACAAAACGGTGTGGACTTATGTTCGAGTGGTTAACGATACTTTAGTTACAGGTTATCGCCAAACTAACGGATGGGCAAGAACAAGAACAGTTTACTTCGCGATGAGTTTTTCGAAGCCTTTTAAAAGTTATGGACGTAAAAGCTATGATGCCAAACAAGCTTACCGTGGTTTCTGGGGTAAATTTAATCAGGATCAAAACTTCCCGGAAATTGCTGGCAAGAAGTTGAAAATGTATTTCGATTTTGATACACAGGAAGGAGAGAAAGTAAAGATTAAATTCGCTTTATCGCCGGTAAGCCAGGAAAATGCTTTGCAGAATATGCGTGCTGAAATTTCAGGTTGGGATTTTGAGAAAGTTAAAGCGCAGGCACAAAGCACCTGGAATACTGAATTAAACAAAATTCAGGTTACTACCTCAAATGATAATAAAATCAATTTCTATACAGCCTTATATCATTCGTTTATTAATCCAACCACCTATACTGATGTGAATGGCGAATATAAAGGTTTGGACCAAGGTATTCATAAAGCAGAAGGTTTTACCAACTACACAACATTTTCATTATGGGATACTTACAGGGCTTTGCATCCTTTCTTCAATATTATGCAACCGAGCAGAAGCAATGATATGGTAAAATCGATGATGGCACACTACGATCAAAGTAGCTTGAAAATGTTGCCGATTTGGTCGCACTATGCAAATGATAATTGGTGTATGAGTGGTTATCACAGTGTTTCTGTTTTAGCTGATGCAATTATTAAAGGCACTTATAATGGCGACGCAAACAAAGCTTTAGATGCTTGTGTAACAACGGCTAAACATCGCGATTATGAAGGAATTGGTTACTACATGGATAAAGGATATATTCCTGCTGAAAGAAGTGGCGTTTCAGTTTCCAACACTTTAGAGTATGCTTATGATGATTGGGCAATTGCTCAACTGGCAAAAAAATTGAACCGTACGGATATTTATAACGAGTTTATTAAACGTTCAAATAACTGGAGAAATAACTATGATACTGCTTCAGGTTTCATGCGTCCACGCTTGGCTGATGGAACATTCAAAAAGGCATTCGATCCAAAAGATACTGAAGGACAGGGTTTCATCGAAGGAAATAGCTGGAACTATAGTTTCTTCGTTCCACATGATCCGGCTTCTTTGGTTGAAGTAATGGGTGGGAAAAAGAAATTTGCAGCCCGTTTAGATTCGTTATTCAGCATGCATTTACCTGATGAGTTTTTTGCCCATACAGAAGATATTACCCGTGAAGGGATTATTGGTGGTTACGTTCATGGAAATGAGCCTGCGCATCACGTAGCTTATCTATACAATTGGACTGACGAAGTGTATAAAGGTCAGGCACAAATTCGCCATATTTTGAATATGCAATACAAACCTACGGCTGATGGTTTAGGTGGAAACGATGACTGTGGGCAAATGAGTGCATGGTACATGTTCTCTGCAATGGGTTTTTATCCGGTTGCGCCAGGTTCTGATGTTTATTCGTTAGGTAGCCCTTTGGTTAACAATGCGGTAATTAAATTAGAAAATGGCAAAACATTTACTGTTGAAGCGGTTAAGCAAAGTGATAAGAATGTTTACGTTCAAAAGGTTTTGTTGAATGGCAAGGAAATTACCAACCATCAAATTAAACATGCTGATATTACCAATGGCGGTAAGCTCACTTTTTATATGAGTGCTAAGCCTAAAAAATAACATATTCAATCATCCCGATTGTTATGTTAACCGCTGGCTTTCGCCAGCGGTTTTTTTATTTGGTGTAGTAATGATACTTTAAATATCTTCGCTAGAATATTCAGTGATTTTCATCGCTAATATCCGCGGCAATCTTATTCAGATTTGACTTGCAGCAATGAGCAAATTATAAGCTAAACATACCTCAGCCACCACTGTCTGTGCGTTTGCTTATAGCTTTTGAACCACTTACAAGGTTTATAAAGAGCAGCTACAACTGCAATCCAAATCAAATACACTACAATTAAATTAAAGCCAAAATCATTCGGACGGAACCAGAAAGGAACTTGTACAATTTGAGTACTTGTAAAACCAGTTGCAAAAAATGCTAGGATTAAAATGCTGTGTAAGAGATAAAAATGAAGTATATAGTAAAAGAAAGGTACAGCTCCATAAACCGAAGTTATTCTACTAAACCAATTATTCATCTTCTCTGTAAAAGCCAAAAACAGCATCGCTGGTCCTAAAGTCATTGCTGTATATTGTAGCGATGGCGGGTACTTGCTCACATTAAAAAATGACAACAAATTTTTTAAAAAATCATGGTAATCTTTTCGGGGAGACGGATCGCCATAAAGATTGATAAACCTCAAAAGAAAAAATAGAAAAATAGTGAGCGAACCAGCAATAATCAGATTTCGCTTTCTTTTTTCTTCCTGAAATCCTTTTTTATACCAGGCACCAATACCATAGCCAATAAACATAATACCCGTCCACGGTAAAATAGCATAAAACACGCCAATCAGATGGTTATTATCTAAGGGAACAACAGTTCCAAAAGCTGTAAATGATACTTTTAGCAGTAAAGCCATTCCTTCATTGCTTGGTGGTGGAAATAGGTTGAAAATATTATGCCCGAAAACAAGCGCCAAACCAATTATTAGAACTGTTTTAAAAGAAATTCGACTGAATAGACTTAAAAAAATCATACTCCAGCCAATTACCCAAATTACCTGCAAAATCACAAAGTTGTAGAAGGGGTTAAAGGTTAACCCAAGGGATATGATTAATATTTCAACTAAAATTAGCCACAAGCCACGCTTAAATAAGAATGTACTTGCTTGGGCAGGTGTTTTGTTCTTTGCTGATAAAAAAGCAGACAATCCAGAAAGTAAAACAAAAATTGGCGCACAAAAGTGGGTGATCCATCTTGTTAAAAATAAAACACCTGTTGTCGTTTGTGGATCAAGTGGATTACCTGTCATGGCTTCAATGTGAAAAAAATCACGTGTGTGGTCAAGCGCCATAATAATCATGACGATTCCTCGAAGGATATCAATTGAAAGAATGCGTTTTGATGATAGGGATGAATCAACACTCATATTGTTTGTTTTGTTATTCTAAATATAGTAATTCTATATTTTTGAAATTATCATCCTTTTAAAATTCTCTATTTTAATATAGCTGCTTATCGAGCAGTTTTATAGCGACTTGTATCTGTAGTTATACAACTAATAATCTGATAAATAGGTTGTTAAGTGTTTTTGCGAGTGATGCTGAATCAATTTCTTAGATAAAAGATTTCCTAATCTGACATTTAGAACTTTAATTCTCTAAAGGAGTATTCGTATAAGTTGTTGATAACTAAAATTTTAATTGAATCTTGATTTGCAATAAACTTCTCACACATGGGTAAAATCATCGATTTTCAATTTTGTGTTTAGTTAATAACTTTTTTTTAATTTGTTGATAACTTTTGCTGCTTTCGTTTATAAGTTTATGATAATCATTTGCTTATCTGTCTAACCTACAATATTTCTCTGTTTATGATTAACGCTGCTCTGGATTTTATTTCGAAAGAAATTAACGGTTATCTGAATAATATTGCTGGAACAACTAGCGAGGATTTTATCGTTGTTTCGAGCATTGTTTATGATGGTAAATTAGCTATTCCTGATAAAACCCTGGGTTTAACATTAATGAATATTGAAGAGGATCGAGTTGCAAAAGATCAGCGGGTAACGGTAAGAAATATGCACGGCGATATTGAAACCCGAAATCCTGATATTTACCTCAATCTCTTTGTTCTTATTTCAGCAAACTTTCATTATGAGCAAACTGAATCGCCCAGATTAGATTATCTTGAAGGACTTAAAAGGCTTTCTCAGGTTATTTCCTTTTTTCAGGGGAAAAGCGTTTTTACACATACTAATTCTCCAGATTTGGCATCAGCAGGTAGTAAAATTGAACGATTGAGCGCTGAACTTTTTAGTTTCAATTTTGAGCAAATGAATCATTTCTGGAGCATTATCGGCCACAGCTATTTGCCATCTGTTTTATATAAAATTAGAATGTTAACCATTCAGGAGAATGTACAATTGATTCCTGATGGTATAGTTGAAAATATTATCCTCCAAACCAGCACAAAGTCATGACAGCCTATTGCAAATTTTTTACTATTCAAATTCGGCATAACTATTATGAGGATAATTTGTGTGGAGATTTAATTTTTAATCCAACCAGAACCACGAGTTTATTACTGCGAAATCAACGTTGGCTGTATAAGGATTTCGCAACAGGCTTTAATTTGATTTGTGAGGTTAATGACGATAGGAAACCTAAAATCAAAATTCAGGAAAGCAATTTGCATTTTGGAATTGGCTTAAAAGAAGCAGCCAAGTTTTTAGCAATTACAAATTTGAATGAAACATCGCCTGCAAAAGAGTTTTTAAGTAATAAAAAGATTTACATCAGCAACAACGATTTAAATAATGATTTAAAATATTCAATTATCGATAGCATTGTTGGCGATTTGATGAGCTTGAATTTTGTTTTACCAGCTAATGATGAAATTACTTTAAGGCTTAATTCTTATTCAGAAAATAATCATGTAATTGCTTACGATACAGGTGGAAAGCCAATTGAAGGGCCTTATAAAATAAAAAAAAGTCAGGATGATACTTTCGCCAAGTTACTCAATCTATCTAAACTGCCTGATGGTTTATATTTTATATCCATAAAAAACAAAGCAGATACGGGATCAGATTTATTGACTTACATAATTTTCAAAAGTAATGAACTCCGGTCTAAACCCAACTTTGGCGTATTGGATATCAAAATTCCGAACATAGGCACTGCTATAGGAGAAACAAAATTTTTACTCAGCTTCATCAGAAAGGAAACCATCTGGAAATATTATATCGTTAACCAGAGCGGTATTGATTTGGATGATTTTAAATTTTCAGTAGAAGATAAAAGTTCAGATGGACCAGGTAGTGGTAACACGGTTTACACAAATTATACGTTTGTTGGCAAACCTATCCCGGCAGATGATACTGATCCTATTAATAAAATAGCTAATGCAGAGATTGTGTTATTTAAAAGCAACTCAAAGATTCCTTTTTTTCAGAAGATAAAAACAGGTTTAGTACTTAGTAAAATAGATGGTGCTTCTGAGGTTGTTTTATTAAAAGACCTGCCTAATCCAATGCCTGAAAAACAAGTTGGAGAAGAAAGTAAAATTTACATATATGTTTAAAAAATAAATCATTACGATATGGCGCTAACATATAAACATCCTGGAGTTTATGTTGAAGAGATTTCGACAATTCCACCCTCCATTGCACAAGTAGAAACTGCAATACCGGGTTTTATTGGATATACCGCAAAACGGGAGAAGAATGGAATTGCTTTTGACGTGAACACTCCTCAGCGAATTACTTCTTTGCTTGAGTTTGAGCAATATTTTGGCGGCGCCTTTCCAGAAATACTAGAGATAATGATTGAAAATCCAGAAAATGGATCAGTGTTACCAAAAATTACAGTTTCACCAGCGACAGCACTTTCTGGTTACTTGCTTTATTATCATGTTAAAATGTTTTATGAAAACGGAGGAGGGCCATGTTTCATTGTTTCTACAGGCACATTTAAAACCACACCAGTAATAGATAAAACCGAATTAAAGAATGGTCTAGACGCTTGCGAAAAAGAAGATGAAATTACATTATTGCTAATCCCTGAAATCACTACGCTGAGTTCCTCCTCGCAAATAAAAGAACTAAATGATGCCATGCTGGCACAATGCGCAAAACTGCAAGATCGATTTGCGATTTTAGATGCACCACAGGCTGGTTTGTCATCAACTAATTCGGTCGCCGATAAATTCAGGAATGATTATGTGAGTGCCGATAATCTAAAATACGGAGCGGTTTATTATCACATTCGATGGAACAGATATTGAAAATCATTCCATTTCGATTGCTGGCATCAGCTTCAAATTTGGCGGAACCGATGGCATTCCGCTAGGAACTCCATCAGTTTCAGCTGATTCATTAAGAGCAGCGATCACGTCAAATACAGATGTTTCTGCTTTAGTTTCTGCTATTTCTGCGCCTGATTCTGGGGAGGTTAAGTTAACAGCGGTTAACAGTGGTATAGAGGGAAATAACATCGCTATTGCTTATGATCCAAAAGGAAAACCCGCGGGTGTTATTTTAAGCGGGCCAACTTTATCTGGAGGATTTGATAATGTCGATTTTGTTTTGTTCAATCAAATCATCGAAGCGTTGAACACCTATACCGTTCCACTTTATCCATCGGGAATGATGGCCGGTGTAATGGCAAGAGTTGATAACGAGAGAGGGGTTTGGAAAGCGCCTGCAAATGTAAGTATCAGAACAGTTGATAAACCATTGATTAGCATTAGTGATGAGGAACAAGATTATTTAAATGTTGATCCGACAGGAGGAAAAAGTATTAATGCCATTAGGAAATTTATTGGCAAAGGCACTTTAGTGTGGGGTGCCAGAACTTTGGCTGGAAACGACAATGAATGGCGATATGTTCCCGTTAGGCGATTGTTCATCATGGTGGAAGAATCGGTTAAAAAGGCTACTGAGTTTGTGGTTTTTGAACCGAATGACGCCAAAACCTGGGTTCGGGTTAAAGCCATGTGCGAAAACTTCTTAAACCAATTGTGGCGACAAGGCGCTCTGGCTGGTGCAAAGCCTGAGCATGCATATTTCGTTAATGTGGGTTTAGGTGTAACCATGACTTCTTTGGATATTCTGGAAGGCCGATTGATTATCGAAATTGGAATGGCAGCAGTTAGGCCAGCAGAGTTTATCATTTTAAAATTCTCTCACTTATTAGCAAAATCTTAAAAAATGGCAAAGAATTATAAAACCCCAGGTGTTTACATTGAGGAAATCAGTAAGCTCCCTGCATCAATAGCGCCAGTTGAAACGGCTATTCCAGCATTTATGGGAAGAACTGAAATTGCTAAGGATGAAAATGGAGATAATATTTTTCCAGATGATGAAAAATTGCCAACTCCCATTAGGATCACTTCTTTTTTAGATTATCAAAAATATTTTGGCGGTCCAAATTCAGAAGCTGAAGTATTCAAAAATACTGGATTGCCAACCATAACCGATGTAATAGTTGATTCTAAAGTGCAAAGCAGAACCATTACCTGTAATGCCCAAAAAGATGCAGCTACTGGAATGTACATGTATTATGCGATACAAATGTACTTCGGCAATGGTGGTGGCCCATGTTATATTATTTCGAGTGGCGATTATGCCACTAATTTTGATGATCCAAAGGGTAATGCATGTTTAGCTGCTGTAGCAAAAGTTGATGAGCCGACCATATTAATTTTTACAGACAAGCATAATAG
>SEDB01000298.1 GCA_004210715.1 Pedobacter sp. | reverse complement strand
ATCTGATAAAATAGCGCTGGCTAAAAAATAAGCATTTTAAACAAATTTCCACATTTGCAAATCTCGTCATATTTAAATGTATTACTAATATATTTTTTTTAAGTTTGCCGATTCAAACCAATTGAGCGTTTGGTTTCTTCATAGCTATGATTATTACTACTTGTCCCGTATGCCTTAATGATAAAACCGAGTTAAGTCCTGTCGTTTTTGAAATCAAGGTAACTGATGAAGAACGTTACTTAATCAGAAAATGTCAAAACTGCCATCATAACTTTACCTGGTTTAACCATGAGGTGGATATAAGAAGTTATTATGACGATAAGGACTATGCAGTGCAGGACACCAAAAAAAGTATTTTTTTTAAAATTCAGGAAATAGAGTATAACCAGGTTTTAAAGAAAATAAAATCCTTTAAGCCACTTCCTTCAGATATTTTAGATTTTGGCTCAGGTAAAGGATTATTTCTTCATTTTGCTAAAGAAAACGGTTTTGGAGTTAAAGGTATTGAAAGCTCAGTACCCAGGGCAAACTATGCGATAGAGCATTTCAATCTTGACATTAACACTGATTACTATAAATCAGGATCCGTTTTCAATAAAAAATTCGACATATTAACATTGTTTCATGTACTGGAACATATTCACTTGTCAGAAAATCTGCTCGGCAATCTACTCAAAGACAATTTAAAGGAAGATGGCCTTTTGGTTGTGGAAGTACCTAATTTCGATAGTTGGCAAGCAAAATGGGCGGGCAATAAATGGCTGCACCTTGATGTGCCAAGACACATCAGCCACTTCACACCTCAGGTATTAAAAACTCTGATCCAAAGTCACGGCTTTCAAATCAAAACCGCATCCTATTTTTCATTACATCTTGGTATTGTAGGCATGATTCAAACCATCTTCAGTTGGTTCGGGTATAAAGGTTTTTTAATTGCAGAGTTAAAGAGGAAAAAAACCATTTTATTAATTTTAGGATTGTTATGTGCTTTACCCTTTGCAATTCTTTTAGAAATAACAGCTGCCAGCTTTAAAAAAGGCGGAATAATTAGATATTATGCTATTAAATAAAATTAGATGAGAATTGCGATCATTGGCTCGAGAGGGTATCCATATGTGTACGGAGGTTTTGAAACCTTTGTTAAGGAACTTAGTGAACGTTTAGTTGTTCAGGGGGTCGAAGTGCACATCTATTGTCAGAGAAATTTATTTATTGACCTTCCAGAAACAGTTAACGGAATCAAACTTCATTACATCCCTACGCTGCCGCAAAAATCACTAAATCAAATCATCCATTCTTTTCTGTCAATATTACATGCAACCTTAAGTAAAACGGATGTGATATTGGTGGTCAACCTTGCAGCAGGCCCGATGGGTTGGATTCCCAAAATCACCGGAAAAAAAACCATTATCAACGTTGATGGCCTGGAATGGTTAAGACCAAAATGGAAAGGTCTGGGTGCAAAATATTTTTATTTTGCGGCAAAAGTGGCAACCAAACTTTATGATAAAATCATTACTGATGCGGAAGCCATGCGCCAGGTCTATCTTGAAGAATTTAATAAGGATTCAACGGTTATTGCATATGGTGCGCCCAAGTTCATACCAGCGAGTCAAGATATATTGCAACGCTTCGGTCTGGAGCCGGAAGGGTATTATCTCATTGTAGGCCGCTTGATTCCCGATAACAACGCAGATCTAATCATAAACGGATTCCTGAAGTCCAATTCCAAGAAAAAACTGGTAGTTGTAGGAGACGTTCCTTATACTGATGAATATGCAACTGAATTAAAGGCACTGCAAAGCGATAAGCTTATTTTCCCAGGTTACGTAAAAGATCAGCAAGAGCTGATGGCCATTTATCAGCATGCCTTTGCCTACATTCATGGTCACAAATTTGGTGGCACAAATCCCGCTATGTTGAAGGCAATGGTAAATAATTGCGCAATCTTGGCATTGAACACCGTGTTCAACAGGGAAATGCTTAATGATGGAGAATTTGGAATATTATTTGATGAAAATGATATTAAGGTCTCAATTGCAATGGAAAATTTGGAAGCGCATCCAGATCAGGTAAGAATTTTGAAAGCAAAAGTCAGTTCAGGTTTAACCGAAAAATATAACTGGGATTTAATTACTACAGCCTACAAAAACGAAATGCTAAAACTACTAAGTAGTTCATGATGAAAGAGAATTTTAGCACAAAACCTATTGTGGTTGGGATTGATATACGGGACCTGAAAATAGCTAAAACAGGTACAAAAACCTATCTCGAAGAAATCTGCAAAGAATTCAAAAAGGGCAAACCTGGGTTTGAATTCTATTTCTTCGATAGCCTGCTCCCAATTTATAATGGTAAAAATAAGGCGCTAAAATTACTAGAGCATTTGCGTTTCTTTTTTTGGAAGCAGGCAATTCTCCCTTTTCTTTCAGTAATAAATCATTGCGACATTGTTTTTTGTACGGACTTTTTTGTTCCTTACATCAACATCAATTTTAAAACCATACCTGTTTTTCACGATGCTTTTTTCTGGGAGTATCCGGAACACTACAACAAATACTGGCTGAAAATCTTCCATCATCTAGGCGTAAAAGCGGCACAAAAATCGCCTTATGTAATTGCGCCAACCGTTTATGCAAAAAACCGCATCGCACATTTTTCAACATTAGATGCCGATAAAATAGTGGTAATTTCGGAGGCACCAAAAACTTTGTCGCAAAATAAAGTTTTATCAACTGGTACGATCAACTTAAAAACTGAGAAATTCTTTCTACACATCGGCACTTTCGAAAAAAGAAAAAATCTCTCCTGTTTAGTAGAGGCCCTGCATAGTTTGCACTGCCAGGGCTACACTAATTATTCGCTTGTATTGTGCGGGCAATTCAGCCCTAAAAATGATATGGATGGCAGTACTGAAATACTAAATGCCATACAAAAGTATAACTTAGCTGATTATGTTATCATGCCTGGTTATGTAAGCGACAACGATTTGTCGTGGTTTTACAGCAATGCCGATCTTTACTTATTCCCTTCCCTGAATGAGGGTTTCGGATTACCAATCCTGGAGGCTTTTCAGCATTTTTTACCCGTTATCGTTGCCAACAATACCTGTTTACCTGAGGTAGGCGCTAATGCTGTATTAACCTTTGATCCATATGATGTGGATGACTTGGTATCAAAAATAAAATCTATTATTTTGAACCCCGACCTCAG
>SEDB01000297.1 GCA_004210715.1 Pedobacter sp. | reverse complement strand
TTCGTGGCCTATATCATGGGGTTATCGATTGGTGTCCATCTTTTAAATCTATTGGCAATTCCCGCATTGATCTTCGTTTACTATTTCAAAAAGAATCCAAATCCAAATTGGAAAAGTGTCCTTAAAGTTTTCCTGATATCCATATTTGCATTGGCATTTGTTCAGTTCGGCATTATTCAGTACATGATCTCCTTTGCTGCAAGCTTTGATTACTTTTTTGTAAACACTTTAGGTTTGGGCTTTGGTTCCGGCATTTTGTTCTTCGCCGTATTGGTTATTGGGGCATTGGTTTATGGCGTACTTTATTCCATCCGTAAGCATAAAAAAGCACTGAATTTAATCCTGTTGTTCACAGCACTTCTCATTTTTGGCTACAGTTCTTTTGCCGTATTAATTATCAGGGCGCATGCGAAACCAAATTTAAACAACACCGATCCTGAAAATGCTTTTAACTTTTTAAGTTATGTTAACCGATCGCAATACGGCGATCGTCCTTTGGTTTACGGTGAAAACTATAACTCAGAAAAAATCGATATTAAAGAAACCGGACAACTTTATAGAAAAGGAAAAGATAAATATGAATCTGCCGGGACCAAGTCGGAATACGTTTTTGCAGATAAAACGTTAGCACCAAGGATGTACAGCGATAAACCGGAGCATATTAGTTTCTATAAAAACTACATGGGTTTTGATGACGCACATAAACCAACATTGGCTGATAACCTGGGCTACATGCTCTCATTTCAAACCGGACAAATGTACGTGCGTTATTTCATGTGGAATTTTGTGGGCAGACAAGATAATGAAGATGGACAATTGGGCGGTAGAAACGGTGCCTGGCTGAGTGGTATTAAATCAATTGATGCTTTAAGGCTGGGTAATCAAACCAATTTACCACCATCTATTGTAGAGAACAAAGCTTATAACCGTTTCTTCTTTTTACCGCTGCTCATTGGTTTAATTGGTGCCATTTGGCATTTCAAAAGAAATCAAAAAGATGCAGGAATCATTAGTTTATTATTTGTTTTCACAGGTGTGGCCATTGTTATTTATTTAAATTCGGTTCCGATTGAGCCTCGTGAAAGAGATTATGCTTATGTCGGTTCGTTTTATGCTTTTGCCATTTGGATTGGCTTAGGTGTTTTTGGCTTAAAGGATTGGATTTTTCAGAAACTATCGCCTACAAAAGCCAGTGTTTTCGCTTCACTAATTGCAGTTTTATCAGTCCCTGTATTAATGGCTGCTCAAGGCTGGGATGACCATGATCGTTCTGATAGTCATGTAGCGCATGATATGGCTGTAAATTATCTAAAATCTTGCGAGCCAAACGCAATTCTTTTTACCTATGGAGATAATGATACTTATCCGGTTTGGTATGCTCAGGAAGTAGAAAATGTTCGTCCGGATGTTCGTGTGGTTAACCTAAGTTTATTTACTGCCGATTGGTACATCGACGGCTTGAAACGGAAGCAAAACCAATCTGAACCTTTGCCATTAACCATCAAACCTGAGCAATACGCAGCGGGCACAAGAGATGTGATGTATTACCAGGATTATAAAATTGCTCAACACGTTGAGCTAAAAGATATTTTAGAGGTGCTGTTATCTGAAAATGATGAAGACAAAGCAACAATGAGCGATGGATCGAAATACAATATTCTGCCAACGAAAAACCTGAAATTAACCGTAAACTCCAAGCAGGTTTTGGATACTGGAACCGTTCCTAGAGAAGATGCTGGTAAAATTGCCGATAGCATGGAGTGGACTTATTCCGGGAATTATGTAAGCAAGGGCACATTGGCCTTATTTGACCTCTTAACACATAACAATTGGGAACGCCCGATTTATTTTACCAGTTCAATGCCAAAAGATCAATATGTAGGCCTGGATAAATACCTTTATACGGAAGGACTGAATAAAAGATTACTACCCTTAAAACCCGATTCTCCTGAATCAGAAAGTGAAGAATTGATCAACCCAAAACCGATGTTTAATAATTTGATGAAGGTTTATGGTTACGGAAATATTAAAAATGCCAATCATTTAGATAGACAATCGGCAGATGATGTAACATATGTTTCAAATATGTTCGGCGGATTATTAAGCGATTTAATTAATGATGGGAAAATTAAGGAAGGAAAAGAATTGGCAAATAAATATTTTCAGGTGATACCGAATAAATTTCACACCATGCGTCAGGTTGTGAGCACGTTTTATGTTACTGAAAGTCTATATCGCCTTAACGATTTAAACAGGGCAAATTCGATGATCAATAAATCGGCCGACCATATTAATAAAGAGTTAACTTATTTGGCTGATGTTTCCGAAAGCCAGAATCAACTGGCATCAGAGCAGAATGTCCGTATATACCTCACTTACCTTGCACAAATGGTTCGATTGACCGGAACATTTAAACAAAAGGAACTTAGCAAAAAACTGGAAAGTCAATACAATAATTTAATTAATAGATTTACACCCTTTGCATCAAGTTAAACTTTAAATACCCAAAATTTAACCCATAAACAGTTTTTCCAATTTTGTTTATGGGTTTTTCACTTTTCAGAAGATTAAAAACGAATTAAAAAGCGTCGATAAATAACTTCAAGCCGTTAAAATTTGTTAAATCAATCCAAAAATTTACCTGTTTTATCGAGTAGAATAGTTAATTTCGGCAGCATTTTTATGTGAAAACAATTTTTAATATCATTAAATAAACCAATGAATTATTCAAAAGTCAATAATATAACAGGCTGGGTCTGCTTTCTAATTGCAACAATCACTTACGTTTTAACACTTGAGCCATCCGCTAGTTTCTGGGATTGCGGAGAATTTATCGCGTCGGCATTTAGGATGCAAGTTGTTCACCAACCTGGAGCACCATTATTCTTGATGATTCAACGGTTCTTTTCGGTTTTTGCTGCCGGAGATGTAACCCGAATTGCCTACTGGATGAACATCGGCTCTGCCATTTCAAGTGCTGCCACCATCCTATTCTTATTTTGGACCATTACTGCATTGGCTAAAAAAACCATTGTAAAAGCTGGCGAACAAATGACCACTGGTAACCTGATCAGTATTATGGGCGCTGGCGCTGTTGGTGCTTTGGCTTATACTTTTTCTGATAGTTTCTGGTTTTCAGCTGTCGAATCTGAGGTTTATGCACAATCATCGTTGTTTACAGCCATCGTATTCTGGGCAATATTAAAGTGGGAAGCACATGCA
>SEDB01000296.1 GCA_004210715.1 Pedobacter sp. | reverse complement strand
TAAAAAAGGTTATAAATTTCTTTGATATCTTTCAGGATATTTTCGAAATCGATTTTCAGGTCAATTAAACGGCCTGTATGGATGTCGAAAACCCAACCTTGTACAGTTAAACCTCGTAAGGTAATCGCTTCCTGAACAGCTGCAGTTTTAAGCAAATTCACACACTGCTCCTGAACATTCAATTCTACTAATCTGTTGTAACGAACACCTTCATCTTCAATTGCATTTAATTCGTCTTTATGTGTACGATAAACATCACGGATATTACGCAACCAAGGATTTAAGATACCCATATCTGCGGGTTGCATTGCCGCTTTTACGCCACCGCAATTGTAGTGACCACATACAATAATGTGTTGTACTTTTAAATGACGAACAGCATAATTTAAAACCGTCATTACACTTAAATCTACGTTGTTTACCAAGTTGGCAATGTTACGGTGTATAAAAGCTTGTCCGGGTTGGATACCCATCAAATCTTCGGCCGTTACGCGGCTATCTGAGCAACCGATGTATAAAAACTCTGGAGTCTGTCCTTTAGCTAATTCAGTAAAGTAATCAGGATTGTTGGCTAATTTTCTACCAATCCATTCTTCATTATTTTTGAAAACTTCTTCTACTTTCATGTGTTTATTTTTGTTTTATTGAAATATGTCAATGATGTAAATCTGATTTAAAACTAAAAAAGATTTCTGATTTAATCAGTTCGTCATTGGTTATTATTTTGTTTCCTTTACTTAAATCAATTTATCAGTAGTAATAAACGTGATAAAGTTTAACAAATAAGCGATTTAAATGTTCAGTTTTTTAGGATTTATTCCAGGTTTTTCAATATTTTGATTAATTTTTTATCGGTGTTTTTAGTTTTAACTTGCTTCAGGGTTCTATTAAAACTTCTTACAGAAATTCCTAAATAATCAGCCATGTCATCTTTTGAAATAGAGAAATGTTCTTCGGTCTGAAGTTTTAATAACTTTATCAAACCATACTCTAAAGTGTAAAGCTGTTGAAAAGATGCTCTGGAACTGGTTTGAATAATCCTGGTTGACAACTCCTGCAATAAAATTTTTGTGAATTCTGTGTTTTTTTCAGTTAACGCAATAAATATATGATCGGGTATTGCGTAAGCAGTTACTTCACTAATGGCTTCTACATTGCAAAGGCAACTGATTTTTTTAATGGCTTCCAACTCTCCAACCACCTCGCCTTTACCCAAAAATTCTATGATAAAATCTTTACCGTTTTCTTCAGAGATGAAGCATTTGGTAATTCCATCTTTAATGATGTAAATGTTTTTGATTTTTTCTCCTTGCTCAATAAATCTAAAGCCTGGAATAAAGGTTTTTATAGTAATATTTGAATCTGCATTTTCAACACAAAAACGTTCGATAAATGATAAAAAGGTAAGATTTGTACGTAACATATTTTAATCAGGGACAAATGTCCTTTCTTATAACTATGGGTTGATTTACATTTGCATCACTAAAAGTAAATCATAATGATGAACAATCAAATTTCTGTAATCGCTTTTGATGCCGATGATACGCTTTGGGTAAACGAGCCTTACTTCCGTGAGACGGAGGATAAGTTTGCGGGTTTGCTAGAAGATTTTATGCCCCATCATAGCATTGTGGCAGAATTACTGAAAACCGAAATCAATAATCTGCCGCTGTATGGTTATGGTATTAAGGGTTTTATGTTAAGTATGATTGAAACTGTTTTAAGAATTACCGATGGAAAAGTAAACCCGGAAGTAATCAGCAAAGCAATACAATTGGGGCAGGAAATGCTGAACAAGCCAATCGAATTATTAGACGGCGTAGAAGAGGTTTTAAAAGCACTTCACGGGAAATATCGGTTAGTGGTGGCCACTAAGGGCGATTTATTGGACCAGCAAAGAAAGTTAACAAAATCTGGCTTGGATCATTATTTTCATCACATAGAAATAATGAGTGATAAACAAGATCGGGATTATACAAAATTGATCAAACACCTTGATTGTAAACCTGAAGAATTTTTAATGTTAGGCAACTCCTTGAAATCTGATGTATTGCCTGTTTTGGCCATTGGAGGCCACGCGGTTCATATTCCATATCACACTACCTGGGTACACGAACGTATTGATCATGCCATCGAGCATCCTAATTTTTATCAGGTAGAAAGTTTAGCTGATGTTTTACCAAAATTAATTTAATGAAAGAAAAAATAGATATAAATAACTGGATCAGAAAAGATCATTTTGAATTTTTTAACACCTTCGAAGAGCCATTCTTTGGGGTTACCGTAGATGTTGATTGTACCTTAACTTATCAGGAAGCAAAAGAGAAAGGCGTTTCATTCTTCCTCCTTTATTTACACAAATCGCTGGTGGCGGTTAATAAAATTGAGCCATTTAGTTATCGAATTATAGAGGGCGAGGTTTGGAAATTCGATAGCGTAAATGCCGCTACAACAATCAATCGTCCGAATGGAACTTTCGGTTTTGGTTACATGGATTTCCTTCCAGCTTTTGATGATTTTAAAGTTGAGGCAATTAAAGAAATTGAAAAAGTTCAACAAAGCACGGGACTGATCCCTTCTTCTTCAGGAGAAAACGTTATTCATTATTCTGCTCTGCCTTGGTTAAATTTTACATCGATGTCTCATGCCCGAAAATTCTCATTTAATGATAGCTGTCCGAAAATTTCTTTCGGAAAGTGTAGAGATGAAAATGGGTGTAAAATTATGTCCGTTTCCATTCACGTAAATCACGCTTTAATGGATGGTTTTCATGTTTCGCAATTTGTGGATGAATATCAAGATTTGCTTAATCAGAAAAACTGAGAAGTTAATATCAGTTTAACTGATTATTAATATTTGGAGTATATTTTAGGTTAATGTTCCTGGTAATAATAGCCATTCCTATTTATGTGTTCGCCATCATTTCGATGTGCTTATTGGATTCGTTTTACAAAGCGCTCATGTTTTTGGTTACATTATTTGCTATTTTTGCTCACAATTAATCATTAACATTTTTTTGGGGGATTAGCTCATTTGGCTAGAGCGCTTCGCTGGCAGTGAAGAGGCGGCCGGTTCGAATCCGGCATTCTCCACACTAATTTAAAGCCCTTTAAAGGGCTTTTTTTGTATCCTAATCTGCTCTCAAAGGCTGTTTCATGCTGTCAGGATTGCATTCCGATTAATTTCTACAAAAACATAGATTTCTTTTTAGAATAAGCGTTAAAAGTCTTGTTTGGTTATTAAAACGCGTCTCAACTTTAAAGCGTCTCTTAAATAATTTAGTAGTTTAAGCTGTAATAGGGTAATGGTACGATGTGATATAGCTTGAAATCTGAAAGGATACTATAATCAGTAAATGATCCGATATGGCCCTAAAAGGCTATTTAAGGAAATCTCTATTACTACTACCTTTAACTTATAAGCTATCCGGGACGATAACTTAAAAAAGATGAAAGCCTTGCAGGATTGCAAGGCTTTTATCTTTTTAAACTTTTAATAATCCGTATCTGTATGCAAATGATACCAGAGAGGCCGCATTTTTAGTTTTTGTCTTTGAAATCAAGGTTTTTCTGAGATTTTCAATCTTACTTGGTTTAACGTTCATTTTATCGCTAATTTCGGTATAGGTTAGTCCGTCAGCAATTAATTTGATCATTTTAATCTCCTGATTATCGATACCCATTATGTTTGGCGTATTAATTTTTTCGTGGTTCATAAAACAAACCTAATGTATGTGTGACAATTCATCTCATATGATGACTGATTACAATTACAAAATAGGTAATTTATTGATTTTTGTCATCATTATTATTACTCCATTTCTTAAATGATCTCAAATCTTTAAAGTTAAGCTTTCAAATTTTCGATCTGATTTGATTTATAAGGGATTACAAACTATGATTTTTCAGTTGTAAACTAATTTGTAAACTAAATTCTACATAAAATAAAAATTTTTGCGTTACTTTGGTGTTAATTCATCCATTATGAAAAACATCTACTTTCTCGCACTCCTCATTTTTATTTTTTCTGTAACCCTTAAAGCTCAGGAAACTCCTTTTGCCTTTGAAAAAATTAATGGCAGTAACTTCGTCAAATATTTATTTAACGAACGTTATCAATTTAATAAATCACTTGTAAAGCATTCGGGGAAACTTGCGCAATTACCTCAAGCGAAATCACTGCTTTTGAATGGAAAAGGCATAATTGTATTTGATGGATACGATTATTTAATCGATAATAAACAGGTCGTAGAAATTAAGGGCATTTTTTTATCGAAAAACACTTTAGCCGCAATTAGTAGTAAGCTTATCAAATTGGATGATTACCAAAAGAAATGTTCTGAATCAGTAAACGCTGAATACAAAAAGGATCAAAGAAATCTTCATTACATTAAAAATATAGATCGTCAATATTTTTCGTGCCTCAAACAAATATCATCTCTTACAGCAGATATTGCCCAAAAGGTAAGAAAACCAAATGCTTCGGTAACGATTGAAATGGCGATGGATAAAGTAATTATTCCAGCATTGAGCACGAATAACAACAAGAATCCTGAAATTTTATTTGCTAAGGCTAGGTAGTAATCGAAGAAATCGTTCTGGTTATGGTGTATTAGTTTGAATTATGGAAAACAATCATCTTTATGGAATAATTAGATTTGTCCTTGGGGTGGTTTCTTTGTAATTGATGAGGCACAAGCCCAACAATTTGCTGATACTTATTTTGACGGATTAGATGTAGAAAGTTTAAAAATTGGTGGTAAATTAAGTCCGAAAATTTTAATAGTAGCACCAAATACACGCCTATCTTGGCAATATCATCACCGCAGAGCTGAAATTTGGCAAGTGGTAACAGGTACTGTTGGCATTAAAACCAGCGAAACTGACGAAGAGGGCGAAGTAAAAAGCTATGCACCAAAAGACCAAATTAAATTACAACAGGGCGAACGCCACCGTTTAATTGGTTTAGATGATTGGGGAGTTGTTGCAGAAATTTGGCAACATACTGATGCCTCAAACCCATCAGATGAAAGCGATATCGTACGTGTACAAGACGATTTCGGTAGATAATAAATTTACCATTAACAATAAATAAAAAAAGGCACGATTGAAATATCAGTCGTGCCTTTTTTAACATATCTTTGTTTCGTTTCAATAACGAATCTAAATAACGGAGGCCGATAAAAACTAAAAGCCAATAAACTCCGTTTATAAAGCATACACAATATACATGGTTATCCTCATTTTCTTTCTTTGCCACTGGTTCTTATCCCTTTTCAGTCAAACCTTTTTTCTGCACCGTTATTCATCGCATAAAATGTTTAAAATGGAGCTTTTTTGGGAACGGTTTTTCTACCTGATTCTACTAATTTCGCAAGGTTCTTCCTTTTTAAATCCACGAGCTTACGCCATTTTGCACCGTATGCACCATGCTTACAGCGATACAGAGAAAGATCCACATTCACCACATTTTTTTAAGGATGTTTTTGGGATGATGATTGCAACAAAGAACATGTACATGAATTACTTGCATTTCAAGATTCAACCAGAACCAGCATTCCAAGGGAATTATCCGGAATGGCCGTTGGTTGATAGAATAGGAGATTCATGGTTTTGGAGAATTGGATGTGGCTTATTTTACATTGGTTTTTATGTAATGTTTGCCAATCATTGGTGGTTATTTATTTTATTGCCGATTCATTTTTTAATGGGTCCGCTACACGGTGCAATTGTAAACTGGTGTGGTCATAAATATGGTTATTCGAATCATGATAATGAAGATCACAGCAAAAACTCTTTGCCTTGGGATTTTCTTTTAATGGGAGAATTGTTTCAGAATAATCATCACAAAAAGCCAAACAGCCCGAATTTTGCAAGCAAATGGTGGGAATTTGATCCAACATACCCGGTGATGAAAGTGTTACATTGGATGAAAATTATAAAGATCAGGAAGATTTAAATTCATTTGTAGATTTAGTTTCTGCAATTTGCATTTCCCTCTTTTAGGGGTGTCCGCAGGGCGGGGTGTTTTTGTTCGCTTTTTAACAATTTTTTATCCGTTGGTTGAAACCAGCGGAAATGAACTTCAGGTTGAAAATATGCAATTTGTTATTTAAGTTTATTGCACGGTTTTTTGTTAACTAAACCCGACAGGAGCGGGCATGGAGTGTAACGAAGTAAAGCGGATGGCGGGACTTCCTGAACCGAAATGAACAGGAACTTGCTTTTCAAATAAATATTAAAATTTCATCCTATGATCAACTTCCTAAAAATCGTTTTCTCTGCACTTTTGGTCTTTATGTGCTATAAAGTAATCTCTACTTCTCTGGAAAGTAACCTTTTTGATCAATGGGATTTTCTCGGTAGTATCCCTTGGATGCAGGCCACGCTGTGGGATTTTTATGCTAATATCTTCATTATCACGCTGTGGATGTTCTTTAAAGAAAAAAGCATTATTCTTAAAATCTCTATTGCCATTTTGTTCGTATGTTTAGGTAGTATAGCCACTCTTGCCTATGTTTTGGTTCATTTATTTAAACTAAAAGAAGGCGAAGGTGTTAAAGAACTGTTGGTTAAAAGGTAGAAAGTGAACGGCTAAATGCGTTTCTTTAACCTTAAGCCCTAAACCCTAAACCTTACGATGGATTACAAACATCTACTTTTTATTGCCCTCATTTCGTTAGTTGCATGTTGCACCATTATGGCTTTGGTTTGGCTATGGGCAAAAAAGATTAAAAATGCAGGTGTTGTAGATGTTTTTTGGGCACTAAACTTTCCTGTAATTACCCTCATTACTTTCTTTTTAGCTGATGGTTTTCTAACCCGAAATATCTTGATTTGTTCGATCTTTTTATTGGCTGAATTGAGATTAGGCATTCACTTATGGCAACGGGTAATTGGTCATTTAGATGAAGAAGAAGGAAGATATCAGCAACTTCGCAGTGAATGGGGCGATAAAGCAGATAGAAATTTCTTTTGGTTTTTTCAATTTCAGGCGATTTCAAATGTGCTATTGGCCGTTCCTTTTTTCATCATCACCGCTAATACTTCTACACAAATCTCAGTTTTAGAATATATTGGTTTGGCCATTTGGGCAATTGCTTTTATTGGCGAAATGGTGGCCGACAGGCAGCTTGCCGCATTTAAAAAAGATCCGAAAAATAAAGGAAAAGTTTGCGATACAGGTTTGTGGTATTATAGTGGCGAAAGACTTTCTTAGCCTAGTTCTGCATCCAAACGTTTAACTTTTAACTCATAACTTTCAACTCAAATGTGGTACGATAAACTTTTAGAAAACGATAAACTTCCCGACACGGCACTGCGTTTGGGAATTAGAAAATTTTGCAAACAGCGTTTAGATGATGAAACATTAGGCGATGAAGAGCAGCAGCAAGAAAAATTTATGGATTTGGTTGCCGAGTTAAAGCAATCGCCAATTGCCGTAAATACCGCCGAGGCTAATGAACAGCACTACGAATTACCGACTGAATTTTTTCAATATTGCTTGGGTAAAAATCTGAAATACAGCAGTGGCTATTGGAAGCCCGGTGTTAAGGATATCGATACCTCGGAAGATGATATGCTGGCTTTAACCTGCAAAAGGGCAGATTTGCAAAGTGGGCAAAATGTCCTGGAATTGGGTTGTGGCTGGGGTTCTCTATCGCTATATATGTCGGCGAAGTTTCCTGACAGCACCTTTACAGTGGTTTCAAATTCTGCCACACAGAAAGTTTTTATTGATGAAACGGCAAAGCAAAGAGGCATCCAAAACCTAACTGTTTTAACTGCCGATATGAATACTTTCACCATTGCTGATACTTTCGACAGAATTGTTTCTGTGGAGATGTTTGAGCACATGCGTAATTATAAATTCTTGCTGAATAAGGTTGCGGGTTTCTTAAAGCCTGATGGAAAATTGTTCGTCCACATTTTTACGCATAAAACATTAGCCTATAAATTTGAAGTAATTGATGAAACCGATTGGATGAGTAAATACTTTTTTACTGGTGGGATTATGCCATCGAACCATTTATTTTTCTACTTTAATGATGATTTAAAAATTGACAAACATTGGGTAGTAAATGGAACGAATTATGGTAAAACATCTGAAGCTTGGTTGAGCAATATGGATAAACATAAAAAAGAAATCATGCCGCTTTTGGAAAATACTTACGGTAAAGACCAAGCTGTAAAATGGTGGGTTTACTGGAGGTTGTTTTACATGAGTTGTGCAGAATTGTTTAACTATAATAAAGGAAATGAATGGATGGTTTGTCATTATTTGTTCGAGAAAACAGCTTAAAGAAAAAGCTGAAAGATTAAGGCCAAATACTCAATTTAATTTAACAACAATGCAAAAGCTCGCCATTATTGGCTCAGGAATAGCAGGGATGGGTTGCGCCCATAAACTGCAACATCAATATGATATTACGATTTTCGAACAAGCTGATTATATTGGTGGACATACCAATACGGTTACTTTGGAAGAAGATGGTAAACCTATCTATCTGGATAGCGGTTTTATGGTTTTTAACTACGAAACTTATCCAAATTTAACTGAGATGTTTGCGGAGATTGATGCGCCTGTGATTAAAACGGATATGTCTTTCAGTGTTCAGTTTTTGCCAAAAAAACTCGAATATAGTGGTTCGAGCTTGAATCATTTATTCGCTCAGCGGAAAAATTTGTTCAATATTTCTTATTTGAAAATGTTGATGCAGATTAACCGTTTTAACAAACAAAG
>SEDB01000295.1 GCA_004210715.1 Pedobacter sp. | reverse complement strand
AAATAACGGATTCCGAATATCATCGCGAATGCGCCTAAAAAAAGTGAAATGGGAACTAATATACCTAGCATGATTTTAATATTTTAATTGTGAATTTTTTATTTTTTCTCTTTATTGAACCGTGTTCTGTGTATTATGACTACAAGGTTTTTAATCAGGTTACAGGCTTGACCAAAAAAAATTATAGCTTTATTCAATTAATATGAGGGTTTGCAAGAGAAATTAAAAAATATCGAAATATTCAGTTTACTGAGCGAGGATGCTCTAAGCTTACTGGCGCTGCATTGCAAATTGGTCAATCATAAAAAAGGAACTGTTTTAATTCATGCAGAAAAGGTTGAACCATATTTCTACATTCTCGAAAGCGGAATCGCCAGAGCCTATTCTGATGGAGAAAATCAACAAATTACTTTTTGGTTCGGGCAGGCGGGGGATGTTTTGTTTTCTTATAACAGTTACATCAACAATAAACCCGGTTATGAAAATATAGAACTTTTAGAAGATTCTACCTTATTTCAGATCAATCTCAATACCCTCTTAAAACTCTACAGCGAACATTTGGAGCTTGCTAACTGGGGAAGAAAAATTGCTGAGCGAGAGTTGATTGCCACTGAGAAGCGATTAATCGATCGATCTTTCAAAGATGCAACAGAACGTTACCAGGATTTTATTAATCAACAACCAGAATTGGTAAAAAAAGTTGCTTTAAAACATATTGCCTCCTATTTGGGTGTAACTCAAGTTACGCTTAGTCGAATTAGGGCAGTTTATAAATAAGTTCATTTTTTAACATTTGTAAAATGTTGGGCCATTTGAAGACAATACCTTTGTACAAAGATTTACTTATATGAACTGGATTATTTTAATCATCGCCGGGCTTTTTGAGGTTGGTTTTACCACTTGCCTTAAATTATCGAACAACTTTTCGAATATTAAATGGAGTGTGGCATTTTTCGTGTGCATCACAATAAGTTTTGTGCTGCTTAATAAAGCTACTCAAACCTTGCCAATGGGAACTGCATACGCCGTTTGGACAGGTATTGGTGCCGTTGGAACGGTAATTATCGGCATTTTTTGTTTTAATGAGCCAGCTACTTTTTGGAGGATATTTTTTATCTGCACTTTAATCGGCTCCATTGCCGGTTTGAAGTTTTTTGCATCACATTAATGTAGTTAAAAAACCGTGACTCATAACCTGCAAGTTTTTTAGAGCAACTGTGTAACCTGCCGATCATTATTGCAGTCTTACCACTAAACATGGAGCAAAAACTTACAGATTTAATGCTGATTCAAAATGTATTGAACGGAGATTCCGCTCAATATGCTTTGTTGGTTAAACGCCACCAGCGGTTTGTATTTACACTTGCTTTGAGGTTCGCTAAAAATAGAGAAGATGCCGAAGAAATTGCACAGGATTGCTTTATTAAAGCTTACAAAGCTCTAGGAACTTTTAAACAGACCGCAAAATTCAGCACCTGGCTATATACCATTACTTATACCACGGCCATGACTTTTTTGCGTAAAAAACGATTGAATACATCTTCCATCAACGACGAGGAAACATTCATTCAGCTGGAAAATCATACCTCAAGTTTCAACGCTGACGGATACGAACGGCGGGACAGCCACAGGTATTTAAACCAAGCCATACAATTATTGATGCCTGATGATGCCATTATCATTACCATGTTTTATCAGGGCGAACAAAGCTTGGAAGAAATTGGCAAGATGCTGAATGTTGAACCCAACACCATCAAAGTAAAACTGCACCGGGCAAGGCACAGGCTAAAAGAAAAATTACAAGATTTGTTACAAGATGAAGTAAAGGAGTTACTATGAAAACAATAGAAGAACAACTTTGGGATTACATTGACGGAAATTTAAGTTCTTCCGAAGCAAAAATTATTGAAGACAAAATTAATTCAGATGCTGATTTTAAACTTCAGTATGAGGCATTATTGAATTTAGACTTAGCTTTTAGCAAGATTGAACTTGATGAGCCTTCGATGTCGTTTAACAGGAATGTAATGGAAAGTGTAGCATTGGAAGCAGCACCGGTTGCAATGAAAACGAAAGTTAACACCAGCATTATTTATGGCATTGGCGGCTTTTTTATCGTTTCGTTAATGGCTCTTTTTGGTTATGTACTTTTCAATGCTGACATCAAATTTTCTGACTTCGATTTAAAATTGAATACTGATTTTAATTTAGATAAATACATGACGCCAACCATGCTTTATAGTTTTCTATTCACGGATTTAGTACTTGGATTGGTTTTTATTGATTATTTATTGAGAAAAAAAATAGCACACAAATAATTTTCGCTACGGCAGATTTTAATGGTTAGGGCAGATGATATTATCTGCGTTTTCAGCAAAAACTGCGGTTTTTTTAGCCAAATCTTTTCAAAATCTCCAATCCAGCTGGCCATTCGCCATAACCAGAAACTGCATTGATATGGCCAGCTTCTCCGATGTTGTAAAATTCACTTCCCCAATGATCTGCAAAGAACTTTGCTCTCTCCAAACTTACCCATTCATCATTTGAACTTGCCACCACGATGGTTTTAAAATTAATTTTGTCCAGGGGAACACGGTCGAAACCAACTGTTGGAAAAGTATAACGTGGTGCTTCCAAGTCGCTTGGTGCAACCAATAAAGCGCCTTTAATGACTTTTTTATGTTCTTTTGCCCAATTGGCAATCGCGGTGCAGCCCAAACTGTGGCCAATTAAAACCACTGTAGATAAATCGTAGTTTGACAGTGTGGTTTCAATATTTTCGATCCAATCTCTTGAGGCAGGCGCATCCCATTCGTTCTGATCAATTCGGTAAAAATTATCCCCCGAATTTTCAAAATGTGTTTGCCAATGATCAGGACCAGAATTGCCCAAACCTGGGACGATAAAGTAATTTGTCATAAAAGAAATCAGAGATTGATGAGTTTCAGGATTTTTTTAAATAAAAAAGCCCCGATTTATGCAATCAGGGCTTCATTGTAAATATGATAATAATTAGATTACTTTCACATTAACGGCGTTTAAGCCTTTTTTACCGTTAGCAACTTCGTACTGTACTTTGTCGTTTTCACGGATTTCGTCGATAAGACCTGTTGAATGAACAAAAATTTCGCTATCGCCATTCGCAGGGATGATAAAGCCAAAACCTTTAGTTACATTGAAGAATTTTACTGTGCCTTCTTGCATTGTATTAAATATTAAAATTAAGTCTGCAAGGTAA
>SEDB01000294.1 GCA_004210715.1 Pedobacter sp. | reverse complement strand
AGGTACGAAGCAATCTTAAAACGCTAGATAGAAAACCTTAGTAGTAAGATTGCTTTGTACCTCGCAATGACGATAGTTTTATAGAGGAAATGGATTTTGAAAAACCAAACCTAACTAAACCAAACCCGATTGTAGTGGAAATACTTTTAAAATAGCAGCAACCTTGAATATGCTGTCATGCTGAGGCACGAAGCATCTGTTTCATTGATTGCAGATGCTTCGTGCCTCAGCATGACAGCAGTTTTATTAAAAGATTGAAACGAAAAGCGGGACTGCTGTAACCAATTAGCATAGCTATTGCTTTTCAAATAAATTTAAAACTTGAGGAATTAAGGTTAAACCCCAATCCTCTGCTCAATTTTTTTAACGCATTTGTTTGCTTCGGCAAGAATAACATCATTTTCTATAGCCTTGTCGGTATTTAACGCATTTAACATCGAAATGGTTAAACAAGCAATCAAACCATTGTTACCACCAACACCAATCGGAACTGATATATCAGTTACACCAGATACAGAATCACTGTTTTTAAAATACGATCCTGTATTTTGAATTTCCTCTAAAGAACTAATGAAATCTTCTTGTTGTGGCTTTGGATATTTCTTGAAAATTGAATTGTTTTTTAAGGTCACACTGCGTTCCGCCTCTGGCATATAGGCCAATAAAACCTTTCCTGATGCCGTTAAAGGTAATGGGAATAAATTTCCCTCCTCGATAGAAAGGGCAATAGGTCCCGGACTTTTTGCATGGATGATCACCATTACCTGGTTCATGTACAAAATACTTAAATGGCATGACTGGCGAATTGTATTTGCCAATTCTTCCAGCGGAAATTGAGCTGCTTTACGCAATTCATCCATAGGAGAATGCCTGTGTGAAAGGTAAAATAACTTTAATGAAAGTCTGTATTTCCCTGAAACTTCGTCACGAAGGATGTAACCCCGGCTTTCCAAACTCATCAACATCCGATAAATTTCGTTGGGTGTTTTTTCAATGCCGATGGCAATTTCTGTTTGCGATAATGGGATCGATTGTGCAGATAAATATTCCAATATATCAAGACCCTTATCTAAAGCCGGAGCTTGATATTTCGATTCTTTTTCGTTCATAGGGGTTTAAATTTGGCTGTAGCGTATTTTTTACAATTTCAAACATACAAAATGCTTTCTTATTTATCGATTAGAACACATTCTATAATTTAATCCAATATAATATGTTTTCATATTTAAAAAAAATATTTATATTTGAATTACACATAAAATTAAAGTTAAGAAATTATTCAGGCTTTTTAAGCTTGTTGAAATACTTAATTTTAATTGAGATTTTATGATGATAACCAAATTATAAACCTAAACAAACATCAATATTGATGTAAGCCATTTGATGAGCAAAATCCTAATCTTTTCTTGGTTTTATTTGATAAGTATCCCTTTATTTGGACAGGGGATAACTGTTGCCAAGTTAAGTTGTGGCTATAGAGATAATCCTATTGGAATTGACATGATTGCTCCAAATCTGGGTTGGAAGTTGGAATCATCAAAACACAATGTGATGCAAAGTGCTTATCAAGTTTTGGTTTCAAGTAGTCTGGCTAATTTAGATAAGAATATTGGCGATGTTTGGGATACTAAAAAAGTAAATTCATCGCAATCGATTCAAGTAAAATATAGCGGTGCAAAACTTTTATCCACTAAAACCTACTATTGGAAAGTTCGGGTTTGGGATAATTATAAAAATGAATCTGCCTGGAGCAAAAATGCTTTCTGGCAAATGGGTTTATTAAATGCTGAGGATTGGAAAGGTGCGAAATGGATTGCTTATGAAAAATTAGCAGATTCTAATGTTAATGTTCTGCCAACGGATGGCAAAAAGGATAAATACAATGCCAATAATGTTTTGCCGATGTTTCGTAAAGATTTTTCGGCAACGAAAACTGTAAAAAAGGCAACGGCTTTTATTTCGGGTTTAGGGCATTTTGAAATGAGTTTGAACGGAGCAAAAGTTGGTGATGATTTTCTGGCTCCAGGCTGGACAAAATACGATAAAGAAGCTTTGTATGTTACTTATGATATCTCAAAGCAAATAAAAAAAGGTACAAATACAATTGGTATAATGCTTGGTAACGGGTTTTATTATGTGCCGCCAATAAAAGACAGATACAGAAAATTGAAAGTGGCTTATGGTTACCCGAAAATGATTTGCAGAGTTTTGATTGAGTACACTGATGGTACAGTTGAAAATATCATCAGCAATCAGAATTGGAAAACCGATAAATCTCCTGTAACTTTTTCCAGCATTTATGGAGGTGAAGATTATAATGCCAATCTCGAGCAAAAAGGATGGAATTTAGCAGGATTTAATGATGGTAAATGGAAACCTTCTTTAACTGTTGATGGACCAAAGCTGAATGCGCAAAAGGAAGAACCTGTAAAAGTTTTCGAAAATTTTTCTGCAAAAAACATTAAAAGCACTGTTAATGGCGAATGGGTTTACGATCTAGGTCAAAATTCATCAGCCATTATAGAACTAAAAGTTAGAGGTAAAAAAGGCGATACGATTCGCATTACACCTGCCGAATTATTAAAGGAAGATGGCTCGGTTACGCAAAAAAATATCGGCGGTCCTTCTTACTTCACTTACATCTTGAAAGGCAATGGTTTAGAAGCCTGGCAACCAAAATTCTTTTACACAGGTTTTCGCTACTTACAAGTTAAAGGCGGTATTCCGAAAGGAAAAGAAAATTTGTCAGGCAAAGCCGTTATTGAAGATTTGAAGGCATTGCATGTAAGAAATGCTGCGGAGCAAGTTGGTCAATTTTCTTCTTCTAATGACTTATTTAACAAAACTTTTAAGCTGATAGATTGGTCAATTAAAAGCAACATGGTTAGCGTTTTTACCGATTGTCCGCACCGCGAAAAATTGGGTTGGTTGGAGCAGTTGCATTTAATGGGCAACTCGGTTGGCTATAATTATAAGGCATTTTGTTGCCTTGGTATTTATATCAGTGGTACGGCGATCAACAGGCAATGGTGGATTATTACTCAATGATGCAGCGCTATATCAACTATTTAACTGCCAAGGCGGATAATCATATCTTATCTCAGGGCTTAGGCGATTGGTATGACTTGGGTCCGAAACCTCCTGGCGTTTCTCAATTAACACCGATGGGCGTTACCGGAACCGCTATTTACTACTACGATTTAAAGATTTTGGAGAAAATGGCTACGCTTTTAGGTAAGAAAGCAGATGCAATTGCTTATTCAAATTTAGCAGTGGAAGTTAGAAAATCATTCAATAATAAGTTCTTCGATACCAAAACAAATCAATATGCAACAGGTTCACAAGCTGCAAATGCCATGGCGGTTTATATGGGTTTGGTTGAGGATAAAGAAAAAAAAGTAGTTATTGATAATTTAGTTAAGGACATTAGAGATAGAAAAAATAGCTTAACCGCTGGCGATATCGGCTATCGCTATGTATTACGTGTATTGGAAGATGCGGGTAAATCTGAAGTGATTTTTGATATGAACAGTCGCTCGGATGTGCCAGGATATGGAATGCAAATTGCAAAAGGTGCAACGGCTCTCACTGAAAGTTGGGCGGCACTCCCTACTGTTTCAAACAATCATTTCATGCTTGGGCATTTAATGGAATGGTTATATAGCGGTGTTGGTGGCATTCGACAGGCCGAAAATTCTATCGCTTTTAACAATATTAAAATTGAACCTCAGGTAGTTGGTGATTTAACTTCTGCTGATGTAAGTTATAATTCGCCTTATGGCAATATTTCTTCTATCTGGAAAAAAACGAATAACGATTTTGAGATTGAGGTAGAAATTCCGGTAAATGCAAATGCGGTGGTTTATCTTCCCGTTTCGGCTAATCAAAAAGTTAGCGAAGCGAATAACGCAGTTTTCCAAACAATCGGTTCTGAGCTTGGAAAAACAAAAATTTCTATCGGTTCGGGCACTTATAAATTTAATGTGAGATAGATGAGAGCGATTCGGATATACATATTGGTTGTGCTATCAAGCTTTTCTGTTTTTGCACAGGAGATTAAAAGTCCTGTTTCTCAAACTGAAATGGAAAAGATTTATCAGGAAGTAAAAACGCCTTATAAATATGGTTTGGTTATGGTTCCTGAAGATAAAGACCATAAAATGGATTGCCCGACCATATTTAAAAAGGGAAAATATTGGTACATGACTTACCTGATTTTCAGCGGTCGGGGATATGAAACCTGGTTATCGAAAAGCAAAGACTTACTCCACTGGGAAAATCAGGGAAAATTGATGTCGTTCGGTGATGCAGGATTGTGGGATGATAACCAAAAAGCGGGTTACAATGCACTTTTAGATACAAAATGGGGCGGAAGCTATCAGGCAAAATCTTTCAATGGGAAATATTGGATGTCGTATTTTGGTGGAAAAGAGAAAGGTTACGAAGTGGAGCCACTATCCATCGGAATGGCTCACACGCCAAAACATCCATCCATTGTTCAGGAGTGGAGCAGATTAGATAAACCGGTTCTAACTTCTCATGATAAAGATGTGCGTTGGTGGGAAAACCGGAATAAGCTTTTCAAAAGCACAGTAATCGAAGATAAAAGACGCTTAACTGGTCATCGCTTTGTGATGTACTACAACGCTGTTGGGGATTCTTTAGCGAACAATAAAAAAACACGTTGGTACGAGCGGATTGGCATGGCCGTTTCTGATGATATGATAAACTGGAAGCGTTTTCAGAATAATCCAGTTGTTCATCATCCTGTTGGAATTACTGGCGATGCCGTAATTCAACAAATAGGAAATAATTATGTGATGTTTTATTTCGGCGCTTTTTGGCAAGATAGAAAGGGTTCATTTAATCGCTTTGCCGTTTCAAAAGATTTAGTAAACTGGACGGATTGGACGGGCGATAACTTAATTGAATCATCAGAAAAATACGATGACTTGTACGCACATAAATCTTTTGTGCTTAAATATAAAGGTGTAGTTTATCACTTCTATTGTGCCGTTAACAAGCAAGACCAACGCGGAATTGCCGTTGCAACATCAAAGGATTTAGGTAAAAGTAAAGTGAATTTTGTTGAATAATTGGATATGAAGATGCTCAGGTTTAGATATAGAATTTTTGGTTTGATGCTTATGGTGTTTGTGATGTTTTTTGCATCACGTCATTGCGAGGCGAAAGCGAAGTCGGCCGTCATTTCGACTGAAGCGCAGCGTAATGGAGAAATCTTTGAACGTAATTTGAACACAAACGGAAAAGATTTCTCCACTGCGGTCGAAATGACGACAGATGTAACGCCTCGTTCCCGAACAAACTTCAACAAAGATTGGAAATTCTACCTTGGCGACGAACCTGGCGCAAAATCTCCTGCATTTATTGATACAAAATGGAGAAAATTAACTTT
>SEDB01000035.1 GCA_004210715.1 Pedobacter sp. | reverse complement strand
GATTAGATTCTTTTTATTCAATTAAATATCTATCTTAAAGCATTCAATTTTATATATGGTTAAAGAAGAACATAAAAAGTGGTACAGCCCAAATTTAAGTGCTGAAATCGACATGCTCATCTTTGGTCACGGCGGTATCCCTATTCTGCTGTTCCCAACGAGTATGGGGCGATATTTCGAAAACAAAGACTTCAAATTAATAGATTCTGTAGAAGGATTTATCAACGAGGGAAAAATTAAGATTTATTGTCCTGATGGCATTGATAAGTTAAGCTGGTACAACAAAAGCATACATCCCGCAGATAGAGTTAAAAATCACATTTGGTACGATAAGTATCTACTGGAGGAAGTAGCACCTTTAGCCAGACACGAAACCGGGCATAGCAAAATTATTACTGCTGGCTGTAGTTTCGGCGGATACCATGCTGCAAACTTTGCTTTCAGGCACCCTTGGTTGGTAAGCCACATGTTCAGCATGAGCGGTGCATTTGATATTACAGGGCAGTTAGATGGTTTTTATAATGATGATGTTTATTTCAATAATCCAGTTGATAACCTGATGAATAATAGTAATCCGGAACTCCATTACATGAAAATTGTATTGGGCACTACAGATAGAGATATGTGTAGACCAGATAATGAACGATTATCAGGCATCCTGGCTCAAAAAGGAATAAACCATTGGCTCGACATCAGACAAAATGCCGACCACGATTGGCCAATATGGAGAGAAATGTTTCCAAATTATATTGCGCAGTTATAGCTTATTTTTTGAAACCGATTAAATCAAATTAACACTCAAACAATTTAACAATAAAACAATTAACTAGTTATACATTTAACCAGTTACACATTAAAAAACAGTACCAATGAAGAAAATAGGGATTTTATTTGGCCAGGAACGCTCATTTCCTGAAGCCGTTGTAGAAAGAATTAATCAGAAAGCAGAAAAAGGCATTACTGCTGAGCCTGTTCAAATAGAAAAAATACTGCAAAACAAGCCACTTGATTACGCTGTAATCATTGACCGAATTTCGCAAGATGTACCGTTTTATCGGGCATCGCTAAAAAATGCAGCCATTACCGGAACAGCTGTAATTAACAACCCATTCTGGTGGAGTGCTGATGAAAAGTTTTTCAACAATGCATTGGCTGAACAAATCGGTGTTCCGGTGCCAAAAACAGCTTTAATTCCCTCACGTCAACATCCAACTGGAACAACAGGTGAATCATTTTCGAACTTAACCATGCCTTTGAACTGGGATGCAATTTTCGATTACGTTGGCTTTCCAGCCTACATGAAACCGTACGATGGTGGTGGATGGAGAGATGTTTACAAACTTCATGACAAAGAAGATTTCTTTGATAAGCACGCCGGAACTGAACAATTGGTAATGCTTTTACAAGAAGAGATTATTTTCGACGAATATTTTAGATGCTATTGCATTGGCGGAAAACATGTACGCATTATGCAATATGAGCCACGCAACCCACATCACTTGCGTTATGCAGTTGATGGCAAAACACCAGATCCCAAATTGCTAAAAACAGTTGAGGAATATACCTTGAAATTATGCCAATACTTAGGCTACGATTTTAACACGGTTGAATTTGCGGTGCGAGATGGTGTGCCTATCGCGATCGATTTCTGCAATCCTGCTCCAGATGCTGACATTAAGAGTGTTGGTCAAGAAAACTTTGACTGGGTAGTAGAAACCACTGCAAAATACGCAATAGAAAGAGCTAAAGCGCAGAAACCGGGTCAGGATAATTTAACCTGGGGAGAGTACATTAAAACTTCTGTAGCAGGTAAACCATTAATGGCTAAAACTGCAACTAAACCTGAGGCTCCAAAAGTTGAGGCTCCAAAGGCAAAAGCAGAAAAAGCACCTGCAAAACCAAAAGCTGAACCTAAGACTGAGACAAAACCAGTTGCTAAGAAAAAGCCAATAAAATAAAAAGGGATTATAACCAAATATTACTAGGATGAATGAATTCACGCTTGGCATAGAGGAAGAGTACATGGTAATTGATCCCGTTACCAGGGAACTTACCTCTCATGACCAAAAAATTGTAGAGGCTGCACAAAAGATACACAAAGACCAAGTTAAGGCAGAAATGCACCAGGCAGTGGTAGAGGTTGGAACAGGCATTTGCAAAACAACAGAAGAGGCTCGTAAAGAAATTTCCCAATTGAGATATACCGTTTCTCAACTTGCCGGTGAGCAAGGTTTGAGAATCGGTGCAGCCGGTACACACCCATTTTCACATTGGGAAAAACAATTAATTACAGAACATCCCCGTTATAATGAAATTGTAAACGAGTTGCAGGAAGCAGCTCGTTCAAATTTAATTTTTGGCCTACACGTACACGTAGGTTTCCAATCTCGTGAACTGGCCATCCACATTGCTAACCAGGTAAGGTACTTCTTGCCTCACGTGTTTGCATTGTCAACCAACTCTCCTTTTTGGGAATCGAGAAACACAGGCTACAAATCTTTCAGAACAAAAATTTTCGATAAGTTTCCACGAACTGGTATTCCTGATATTTTCAATAGCATTGAAGATTACGATAACTATGTAAAACTGCTTATCAAAACCAATTGCATGGATAACGCCAAGAAAATTTGGTGGGATATTCGTGTACATCCATTCTTTGACACTGTGGAGTTCCGCATTTGCGATTGCCCTATGCTCATCGATGAAACAATGGCTTTTACAGCTTTATTCCAAGCTTTATGTGCTAAACTATATAAACTTCGCTTACAAAACATGGAGTTTATCAGTTATTCAAGAGCTTTAATAAACGAAAATAAATGGCGTGCTGCCCGTTATGGAATAGATGGAAATTTAATCGATTTCGGAAAAGAAATGGAAGTAAATTGCCGCAATCTAGTCTTAGAATTACTTGATTTTGTTGATGATGTTGTAGATGATTTGGGTTGCCGAAATGATTTAAATTATGTTCATAAAATATTAGAACATGGTACTGGCGCAGACAGACAGTTGGCAGTTTACCAACAAACTGGTAACTTTGAATCGGTAGTAGATTACATTACTACTCAAACACTTATAGGCGCAAAGTAATTTTTAGCATGGATAAAAGAGATTTAAAGGTAGCCGTTATTGATATGAATAACGGCGCACCTAATCAGGGTATGCGGGGAATTCAGGAAATTTTATCCCGATTTAAAGACGAAAACAACATTAACCTTTCTTTCGATATTTTTGATTTAAGGCAGAAAGGAGAAATTCCGGGCATTGAGTATGATGCCTACATTTCAAGCGGTGGACCAGGGAGTCCGATTGAAAGTGAGGGGGAAAAATGGGAGAACGATTTTTTTAGTTTATTGGATCAAATTGAAGCTTTCAATACCACAAACAGCGACCAAAAGAAATATGCATTTTTAATTTGCCATTCATTCCAGCTCGCATGTAGAAAATACGCGTTAGGAAATGTTACCGAACGACGCTCAAACGCATTTGGAATTTTTCCCATCACATTAACTGAAGATGGCGAAAAAGATGAAATTTTCGAAGGCATTACGAACCCATTTTTCTCAGTTGATAGTCGAGACTGGCAAGTAATTGAGCCAGATTTTGCCGCATTTGAAGCAAAAGGTGCTAAACTTTTAGCGATAGAAAAAGAGCGTAAACATGTTGATTTAGAAAGATGCATGATGTCGATTCGTTTTTCTGACCAGATTATCGGTACACAATTTCATCCAGAAGCAGATCCTGTAGGAATGAAAATGTATTTGCTTCAAAATGAAAAAAAGAAAGCCATTGTTGATTTACACGGAGAGCAGAAATATTTAGATATGCTAAATAGTTTAGATGATCCAGCAAGAATTGTACTAACTCAAAGCGTTATTTTACCCAATTTCCTAAACAAATCGGTTGGAAATTTGCAGGAAGCATAAAGCTTAAATCAATTTCATTTTTAAGAGGTCGTCATGGCTTAGCACCAAGCAATCTTGAAACAATAGCTAATCAATTCGTAGCTTTAAGATTGCTTTGTGCCTCGCAATGATGTTTCTGTAAAACCAAATACTATTATGATACCCGCTCAACGCCAAAAATATAACCAGCAATTTTCAGAAGAAAAGTATCAAAACTTTATAAGTGAACTTGAAAAAGGTTACCCTGCAATTCCTTTTCGTGTAGCAGAAACACCTGTTTTTGTTCCTAAAGCACTGAAAGAAAAACTAATTGCTGCGGGGGAAGAAATCATAAACCTAATCAAACAGCCTAATTTTAAGGAATTAACCCAAAAATCAATTCCAGCTGATTGGAAAGTGCCAAATGAAAATGAGCGACCTCATTTTTTAACCTTCGACTTTGGAATCAGTACAAATGAAGCCGGCGAATTATCACCGATGCTCATTGAAATGCAGGGTTTCCCTTCGTTGTATGGTTTTCAGATTCATTTATCAAATACATTCAGAAAATGTTTTGAGATTGATCACTCAACCCACCATTTCTTAAACGGCTTTAATGAAGAGAAATATATCAGACTTTTTAAAGAGGTTATCATAGGCAAACATCAAGCTCACGAAGTGGCTTTAATGGATGTTGATGCACCAAATCAGAAGACAGCAATTGATTTTTTTGTTACCCAAAAAATGCTGGGCATTAAAATTCTGGCTCTGGAAGATATCAAAAAAGTAGGTAAACAACTATTTTATGAAGAAGACGGCAAACAGATTCAATTGAAAAGAATTTATAACCGCTTGATATTTGATGAAGTTGCCGGAAATACCGAAATTTTTAAAAACAGCTTCGACCCAAGGGAAGAGCTGGATATTGAATGGGTAACACACCCAAACTGGTTTTACAGGATAAGCAAATATACCATGCCATTCTTAAACAGTGAATTTGTGCCAGAAACCCGCTTTTTAAACCAGGTTGAAAGTATTCCTGCAGATCTGGAAAACTATGTTTTAAAACCGTTGTTTTCTTTTGCTGGTATGGGCGTGATTATCGATGTTACTGAAGCAGATATCAACAAAATTTCTGATCCTGAAAACTGGATTCTACAGCGAAAGGTAAATTATGAGCCAGCAGTACAATCGCCTGATGGTGGCGTGAAAGCAGAAATCAGGATGATGTATTTATGGCCTGATGGCGGAGAACCGCAACTTTGCATCAATTTAGCGAGGTTGAGCAGAGGAAAAATGATTGGGGTTCGCTATAATGCAGATTTCGACTGGGTTGGCGGAACGGTTGGTTTTATGGAATAGTAATTGAACTGTCATTCAGAGCTTGTCGAAGAATTATATCCAATTCTTCGACAACAATTGAAATGTCAAATTATATAAGCCTTTTTACATTTATCTGAATTCAAAATCATCAAGGCAATTGCAAATGTGGCGTAGATTTTTCTGACGTGAAACCAGCTAAAAAGTAACTCGTTTCTTCTATGATTAATCAGTTCAAAAATTACCTTAAGGAAAAAATACAAATAACTGATGAGCAATTCGACAGCATTTCTGCTGATTTGAAAATAAAAAAGTTCGACAAAAACGAAATCATTCAATATACCGGCGATATTACCAAACATGGCTTTTTTGTAGGCAAAGGTTTGTTGCGAGCCTATTCAATCGATTCTAAAGGCAAAGAACACATCCTGCAGTTCGCTCCCGAAAATTGGTTAATTTCTGATCGTAACAGTATGAATAATGAGGCGTCAGTGTTTTTTATCGATGCGATCGAAGCTACAGAAGTTGTGATTATGCCAAACGATTTTATGGAACAAGCTGCCATAAAGGTTCCATGTTTACAACCTATGCACTCCAGATTGCTCAATAATTCAATTCGTTTTATGCAGAAAAGAATTAACATGCTTTTAAGTGCAACTGCCGAAGAACGTTATCTAGATTTCATCAAACTATATCCAAACCTTACTTTACGGGTTCCGCAGTGGATGATTGCCTCTTATTTAGGCATTACGCCAGAATCGCTTAGCCGGGTAAGAAAAGAATTAGCCAATAAACACTTCAGGCCTTCGTAATTTTAAATGAGTGCATGACTAATCGAAATCCTATTCTCTCATTGACTAATTCTCTCACCCACTAATTTGCCAATTTTCTCATTCTCTCATTTAATTAACATACATCAATTCTGAGCCAAAACACTTGCTGTACTTTTGTGATGTAAATATTAAACATCTCAAAAACAAAAAGATATGGCAACTACTAAATGGACATTAGATCCAACCCACAGCGAATTACAATTTAAAGTAAAACACTTAATGATCACTACCGTAACTGGTAGCTTGAAATCTTTCTCCGCAGAATTAACATCAGAAGGCGATGAATTTGAAAACGCTGAAATTTCTTTCAAAGGAGATATCGATTCAATTGACACTGGAAATACAGACCGCGATAACCACTTAAAAAGTGGAGATTTTTTTGATGCTGAAAAATTTGCACACATTGAGTTTAAATCTTCATCAGTAGAAAAAGATGGCGGCGATTATATAGTTAAAGGTGATTTAACCATTAAAGGCGAAACTAAACCTGTAAAGTTAACGGCAGAATTTGGTGGTATTGCTACCGATCCATGGGGAAACACAAAAGCGGGCTTTACTTTGAGCGGAAAAATTAACCGTTCTGATTTCGGCTTAACCTGGAATGCTGCATTGGAAACTGGTGGTGTAATGGTAAGTGAAGAAGTGCGCCTTTTGGGTGAGTTACAATTTGTAAAACAAGCATAGTTTACCATAGAGCTTTGAGTTTTGGGCATAGCAATCGCTATGCTCAAAGCCCCATGCCTCAATTAAATTAAAGGTTATGGAAACAAAAAAAATAGCCAATATATTAAAAGCCCCGGCACCCCATATGGTTGGTGATGGCTTTAGGGTACATAACTTTTTTCCTGGTGGATATAAAATCGATATGAGTCCATTTTTTTTGATGGATTATGGCTCCAGGATAGAATTTTCTGCAAAGAAAGAACCTCGTGGTGTAGGCATTCATCCGCATCGCGGCTTCGAAACAGTTACTATTGCTTATCATGGCGCCGTTGCACATCACGATAGCTCAGGAAATAGCGGAATTATTTTTCCTGGTGATGTGCAATGGATGACTGCAGCTAGTGGAATTTTGCATAAAGAATATCATGAAGAATCTTACAGCTTAAAAGGCGGTCCGTTTCAAATGGTTCAGCTTTGGGTTAATTTGCCAGCAAAAGATAAAATGAGCAAGCCAAAATATCAGGCTATTAAGCAAAGTGAAATGGCTCATTTTGACGTGACGGATCATGGTGGAAAAATTGAAGTCATTGCAGGAAAATATAATGGCATTGCCGGTAGCGCCAGTACCTTTACACCAATAGAATTATATAATGCCAGATTAAATGAAGGTGGAAAAGCAACATTTAATTTTCCTGAAAAATACAATACTGGGTTTATGGTAATAGAGGGTAAAGTGAAAATTAATAACAGTGAAATTGCTTCAGCTGATGATTTTATCCATTTTAATAACACAAATGAGGAAATTTTGGTTGAAGCTTTATCAAACAGCATTATACTCATTTTAAGTGGCGAGCCCATTGATGAGCCAATGGTTCAATACGGCCCGTTTTTAATGAATACAGAAGCAGAAATCAACCAGGCGATTGAAGACTATAACCAAGGAAAGTTTGGTTACATAGAAGAGTAAACAGGTTAATCAATTTATATTTTTGAGCCGGCATTTTTAAAATTTGTCGGCTTTTTTGTGGTTTGAAGTGACTACAAAGCTTTTACTGGCACCTGCTCATTTTCATACAATCTTCATATTCGTTGATGACATTTGATTATTAATCAGAGAAAAAATGTCCGGAAAACAAATATTTCAAACTGAGACTAAAAGACGTTGGAAAACCTTTACCTGGGTTAGCCGCTCATTTTTTTTAGTCTTCATCGTCGCAATCTCATGTGTGGCATTTACTTTATCTTCGGTTCAAGCACCAAAACTTCCTTTTATTAATACCAATACGCCGCTTACTGCTAGGCAATTAGATAAATTAAAAAAATCGCAGCAGTACAAGGCTTTTTCCATTGAGAAATCGAAATTGCAAAAAATAAAATGGGATCGTGAGCATAGAGCTCTTCATAAACATGGCAATCACAAACGCATCAACATGGCTTTTTATGTAAGTTGGGCAGGCACAAAAAACGAATCCTTATCAGATCTTAAGCGAAATATTAGTCACCTGGATATGGTTGCTACAGAATCCTTTTTCCTAAATGGCGATTCCATTGTTGATCAGGCCGACACGGCCGCACTCAAGGTTATTCACGCCAGTAATAAATCAGCCATTGCAGTGGTTTCTAATTTCAATAAAGATCATTGGGATGGTAACGCTGTAAAACGATTATTGAATAATTTACCTGCACAACAGAAATTGATTTCCAATTTAATTTCTATTGTTCAAAAGTATGGATATAAAGGAATTAATATAGATTTTGAAGCACTAAACCTTGAAAACAGCGATAGCTTCAATTCCTTTATGAAAAATCTTTACGATCAGTTTCATGCAAGAAATCTGATTGTTTCTCAAGATATTTCTCCTGAAAATGATGATTACCAACCAGAGATTTTGCAGAAATACAATGATTTTATCGTGCTTATGGCTTATGATCAACACACAGATTTAAGCAATGCCGGAGACGTATCAAACCAGGAATGGGTCGAAGAGAAGCTGGATAATATCTGCAATAAAGTTGATGCGGATAAAGTAATCTTGGCATTAGCTTGTTATGGTTATGATTGGCCAAAAAATAGCGTTGGCAAATCTGTAACTTACGAAGAAGCAATCACATCTGCTGTCAATTACAAAAGTAAAGTAACCTACAATCCTACCTCCGCCAATTTAAATTATAGTTATAAAGATGGTAGCAACATTGAACATGATGTTTATTTTACAGACGCTGCTACCTATTTCAATATCATTCGCAAGGCTGATGATTGGGGAGTAGCTGGAATCGCATTATGGCGTTTAGGCTCGGAAGATAAACGTTTATGGTCTTTCCTATCTGATGATTTAAGCCTGAATGCGCTAAAGAAAAAACCATTTGATCTCAGAAAAATTTCGACGCTAAATATGGGTGGCATCTCTTACATTGGCGATGGAGAGATTCTGGATTTGGTTTCCACACCAAAACCAGGCGCAGTAAAATTTACAATCAACCAAGCGGAATTTACAATTGCAGATCAAAAATACATCCGCCTACCGGAAAAATATGTGATTAAGAGATTTGGTGAGGCCGATAAAAAAATTGCTTTAACTTTTGATGACGGTCCAGATCCCGTTTACACGCCTCAGGTAATTCAGATTCTTAAACAGGAAAAGGTTCCAGGATGTTTTTTTGTGGTTGGACTAATGGCCGAAAAAAACATGGAGCTGTTAAGACAGGAATATGATGAAGGTTATGAAATTGGAAACCATACTTTTTTTCATCCAGATATGTCTGCAATTGGTCCACGCCGGGTAAAATTTGAACTTAATGCAACCAGAAGATTAATTGAAGCTGTAACCGGACACAGTACCATATTATTTAGAGCGCCGTTTAATGCTGATGCGGAGCCGCAGAATATCTCTGAGATTTTACCTGTTGCTCAAAGTAGAAAAGAAAATTACATTAACATTGGCGAGTACATCGACCCTGAAGATTGGGAACCTGGTAAAACAGCTGATCAGATTTTTAATGAAGTTGTTAAACAAAAAGACAATGGCAATATCTTGCTTTTGCACGATGCCGGCGGAAATCGTGAAGCAACCGTTGCTGCATTGCCAAGAATTATTAAATACTTTAAAGCCCAGGGTTATACTTTTACAACCGTTGGCGATTTAATGGGTAAAAAACGAGCTGAACTGATGCCTGCAGTAAATTCAGAAGCCACAAGTGGTTTCACAGGTTCAGGAGATTATCTTTTCATCAGTTTCTTTTATTACGGCAATATCATGTTGAATACGATATTTTCTGTAGCGATTGTTTTGGCCATTTTAAGAACCTTGTTCATTACTTATCTTGCCATTAAGCAGCGCAACATGGCTAAAAAGAGCGCAGGTAAATTGGTTCAAAACCCAAGTCAAAAAGTCAGCATTATTGTCCCGGCCTACAATGAAGAGATAACTGCAATACAAACCATTAATAGTCTGTTAAAAATCGATTATCCAGATTTTGAATTAATTTTTGTTGATGATGGATCAAAAGATAAGACCTTCCGGATCATTGATGCTCAATTCGGAAATCATCCACAGGTTAAAGTTTACCGTAAAGAAAATGGTGGCAAGGCTTCGGCATTAAACTATGGCATTACCATGGCCAGTGCCGATTTTATCATTTGCATTGATGCAGATACCCAATTAAAATCAAATGCTGTAACTGAACTGATGCGCCATTTTTATGATGATAAAATTGCAGCTGTGGCGGGTACCGTAAAGGTAGGGAATGCACATAACATCATTACCAAATGGCAATCGATAGAATATGTCACATCACAAAATATGGATCGCCGGGCTTTTGATTTACTGAATACCATCACGGTAGTACCCGGAGCCATTGGTGCCTTCAGAAAAGCGGTAGTTTTAAAAATTGGTGGTTTTACAATTGATACACTTGCAGAAGATTGCGACCTGACCATGCGGATTTTAAAAGCAGGATATCTGGTTAAAAACTGTGATACGGCAATTGCTTACACTGAAGCGCCAGAAACTGTAAACATGCTTTTAAAACAACGCTTCCGCTGGAGCTTTGGCGTAATGCAAAGTTTCTGGAAAAACAGAAAAACCTTACTTAACAAAAAGTATGGCTATTTTGGAATGGTAGGAATGCCCAATATTTTGATTTACCAGATTATTTTGCCCCTATTCTCTCCATTGGCGGATCTGTTCATGCTAATCTCCCTGGTGAGTGGCTTGTTTTCTTTAAGCACAATAAATAATTTAACCCTTACAGGATTTAGTGGGATTTTAAGTTTACACAATGGCTTTGGCCAGGTTTTATTTTATTACCTCATTTTCATATTTGTAGATATGATTTTTGCAGCCATTGCTTTTAAAATGGAAAAAGAGAAGCTTAAAAGTCTGTTGTATATTTTCCCTCAACGTTTTTTTTGGAGGCAATTAATGTACCTGGTACTATTCCGGTCATTCAGAAAAGCCATAAAAGGTGAACTCGAAACCTGGGGAACTTTAAAAAGAACAGGAAATGTAAAGGAGGCCACGGTTTAATGTGGAAGGGAAAGTGCAAAAATAGCTTCTAATATTTGGATAATTTGGAAATGAACGGTCTAGCGATTATGGCAGTCGGCAGCCCTGCCATTCGCTTTAGTCCCGATGCAGAATCGGGAGCTGCCGCTACTGTCAGGTTTAAGAACAAAGCTTAGCTATGCAACCCTAACCATAAAAAACTGTTTTTGCTTTCTAGCCCCGGTTGCAGCGTTACCCTGCAACGAGGAAGTATGACGAGTGAAGCGTAAAAGCAAAAAACGGGAACAAACTTAAATTTTTAACCTGGCTTTGCGCTACAAATTATTTTAGTTTTTCTCAATCAAACATACGGCGTAAGCTACCACGCCTTCTTCTCTACCCACAAAACCCATGGTTTCGTTTGTAGTGGCTTTGATAGAAATCTCGTCGGTGGAAATTCCGATTGCATTGGCAATGTTTTCTTGCATAGCGGGAATGTGTGGATTAATTTTTGGTGCTTCCAGGCAAAGCATCGCATCTATATTCCCAACTTGCCAGCCTTTATCGGCCAATAACTTAACGGTTTCCTTTAGCAAAATAATACTACTAATTCCTTTCCAGCGATCATCGGTATTTTTAAAATGAAAACCAATATCGCGAAGGTTTGCAGCACCTAAAAGGGCATCGCAAATGGCGTGAAGCAGTACATCGGCATCTGAATGACCAAAAGCGCCCTTATGATGTTCCAGGGTTACGCCACCAACTACAAACGGATGTTGATCTTTTAGCTGATGTACATCGAAGCCAAAGCCTACTCTAATTTTCATTTTAAAAATTTAATAATGGAAAAAGTTTATTTTGAAGAAAGCCAAAATCTTATTTAATGATTTTCTTATCGCCAAAGTTAAACAAAAGGCCAAAACGTAAGGTATTGGCTAGTGGACTTGTTTGTGCATTCGCCAATAAATAAGAGAAATCTATATTGAAGACATTGTATTTCAGTCCTAAACCTAAAGTGAAATATCTGCTATCACCTTTCATCGGGCTCTGGTAATTGTAACCTGCTCTTAACGCAAATTGTTGATTATACCAGTATTCTAAACCTGTTGAAATCCCAACTTCCCGAAGCTCTTCGCTGAAACCTCCCGGTGCATCTGTAAAAGAGCCGAAAATTCCTGCAGGAACCGAACGATTAGGGTCTTTGCCACTTACAATATTGTTATTTGAATCGTAAATGGGTTGCGTTGGAACAAGCAACTTGTTAAAATCAAGCGCTAAAGTAAGTGTACTGTAATCATCAACTGTAATTGTTGAAGCACCACCAAGTTTGAAATTAGTTGGCAGAAAAAAACTTTCTCCACCATCTGAATAACTCATTTTGGTGCCAATATTTGAAATATTTGCCCCTGCTGATAAAACTGCCTGTTTACCAAACATGGTAGTAGAGGTTTTATATAAACCAGAAACATCGACTGCTATAGCGTTACCTCCACGTACCTGACCTGTAGAGGAAAACTGGCCTGAGGCTAAATTCGAGTAAATGTATCTTAGAGATGAACCTAAAGAAAATTCCTCTCCAAAACTTCTGGCAAATGAAACATCAAAGGCAAGCTCGTTCGGATTGGCAATTCCTAAATCTTGTTGGTTAATATCGGTTAACTGAATAGAGCCTAATGAGAAATAACGAAGCGATGCACCAATTGTATTCCGATCATCAAGCTTGTAAAAACCACTTAAATAAGCCAGATTAATATCAGGAACCAAACTTTTTAGCCAGGGACTATAAGAAACTGCAAAACCATAAGGTTTATCAATAAAAGCAAGTTTTGAAGCGTTAATGCTTACAGAATTCACATCACCAGCAACTGCTACACCTGCATCTCCCATAGCACCTGAACGGGCATCGGGTGTAATTAACAAGAATGGTACTGCGGTAACAATATTATTCGATTCACTACCATTGGTTTGTGTATTACCTATAGTGACTTGAGCATTTGTTTTACCAAATACCAAGACCAAAGAGAGTGCAGAAAAAGCAAGTTTACTAATGTACTTGAAATTCATCCTTTAAAGGTACGTAATTTTAGATCTTCGGGATATTGTTATTTGGAGACTAGCTTGATAACGCAAAACCAAAAATTATATTTTACCAAATTACGAATTATGTAACTATTTACTAATTAAAGCTACGATTTTTACAGTTCAATGAAACCCTAAAAACCGTAACTATTAATGAATTAAGCACTTACAACCCGAAATAAATTATAAATTATTTTAAACTAATTTTTCCTCTTAAATAGCCCATTCAGTTTATCCGCAATTGCATCTTTAACTTTCTCAGTTGCTTTTGCTTTTGCCGTATCAATTTTCGCCTGAGCCTTAGTTTGTAGCTCTGCTTTTTTCTCTGCAATCACTGAGTTAACGGCTTCTTTCGCTGTTGCTTTAGCATTACCAGCACCATATTTCAACCCAATAGTAGGTTTCAAAATGGTACCACCTAAAACTGCATTTACTTTAATCGTTTCACTCATTGATACATTTGTACCCGCTTTACTGTTCAATTTAGCAATCATAGCATTCGCAGTTTCGTTTGCCTTCGCACCTAACATCGCCCGGGGAACATTTAACGCCAGATCATAAGCCATGGTTTGATCAAGTCCATTTGAGCCTTGAACGTTCATTACAATTCCTTCCTTTTTGATATCAAATGGTGAAACATTTAATCGACCATCTTTTATTTTAAACTTGGTAATCACATTGTTCAATTCGAATTTTTTAAACTTATCAGAACTTAAAGCTGATGCCAGCTTTTGAAGTGGCTCGAAGCCATCAACCATTGCCTGGATAATATTTGTTAATCCTTCCGCATTGATCGAAGAATAAATTGGCATCATGTTTTGGTCCAGATCAGAGTTAAACTTAAGGTTGGTAGAAAACGTTCCCTTTGCGAACTTCGCCACAGGCGCTAAAAGTTTAATGGTATTGAAAGCGTTAAATGATTTTTGGATATCCATTTTCTCAATGCCAAAATCCACATCAACTTTTGGTTTCTTAGGATCGATTGTAGCATATGATCCATTCATTTTCACAACACCATCCAACATGTTCATGCCCATATCTTTAAAAGTAATGGTTTTGTTTTTGACTAACAAAGCCCCTTTTGCATTGGTAATATCGTAAGTATCATAAAGTACTCGCCCAGCTTTCGCAGCTACTTTAAAATCGATATTTCCCGGAACCTCAAATACAGAAAGCTTCGATTCTGGCTTTTTATCATCATCATTCGTTGAAGTTGATTTTGGTCCCATCAGTTCATTTACATCAACAAGGTTTGATGACATGTTGAAGTCTCCCTGAAGTGCCTGATTCTTTTTAAAGAAATAACTTAAATAGTTGTTAACTGTTCCATTAGCGGAGAAATCGCTCTTACCAACTTTGGCAATTAAATTACTTAATGTAATGTTTTTAGGACTGAAGTTCATTTTAGCTGTAGGAACACTTACTGGCATAGGTACATTCTTACCTGCATAAGTAAAGTTGCTCGCCAACATCTGTCCCGATGCTTTAAAAGCTTCATATTGTCCTTTATCAATAGAAGATTTTCGTCCAGCGGCTTGCACATCTGCATCCAAAATTCCGGTTAGTGTCATATCCTTCATCGGAAATATGGTGGTTAACTGTTTTAAATCGAGTTTGCCCTTCAATGCCATATCAACAAAGGGATCACTTGTTGGATTCTTTAACAGCAATCTACCATCTACGGGAACAGCTCCAAATTCCAGGTGAAATGCAGGAACGTTGACTACAGTATGGTCAATCACCCCATCGGGGTTACTAATATTTGATTTTACCTGAATGTTATTGATGGCAGAAGGCAAAGAAGGGTATTTAATTTTTCCATTTTCAATAGATAAATTTACATCAAAAGCTGGTAACGACTTTTCATTATACGTTCCCTTAGCTGTTCCATTCATGGCGAACTTTCCAGTGGCTTCCATGTCTTTAAAATTCGACGCATAAATAGCAGGAATTAAAGACAGAAAATTTTTCAATTCTGATTCCTTGGCATCAAACTTTAGGTCCATAACCATATCATTGGCATTAGGCATTGCAAGATAACCCACTACAGACAAAATAAGCTCATTTACCTTGATTTTGTTCTCGGCAAAAGTAAATTTCATACCTTTCAGATCAATATCTATCGGTAATTCCGCATGTAATGTCACTTTATTTAAATATGGAATCCCGCCATATTTAACGGTTAGCTTTTCAATGTTTGATTGCGTATTTAAAGTAAAGAGATCTTGAGTAAAGTCACCTTTTCCCGTGTGATTTAAATCATTCAATTCCATAAAAAAACCTAAAGATGCGTCATCATAGGTAACATGCCCGTTTTCAATGGCATACTTTTGTAATGCTACTTTAAAAATTGTGCTGGCAGTATCGTTAGAATTAGAAGTAGAATCTTTCTTCATAATATCCCAGTTCGCTTTACCGCTTTTTAAAACCCGGGCATAAATATTTGGTTCGGTTAAATCAACTGATTTTATTTGATAAGTTTCTCCCTTGATCACACTTAATAAATTAACATTTAGCTGCAATTGTTTAACATTTGCTAAGGTATCTTTAGCAAAACTATCAATACCAATAATTTTAAGGTTGTTGATTTTCATCCCCAGATTGGGGAAAGAACTAATCAAGCTAAGATCGAAGTCTGTAAAATCGACTTTAGCATTTACATTATTATTGATAGTGGATTTGAGTTTGGCATCAATTTCCTTTTTGAAAAATAGCGGAATGGCTATGGCAGCAGCAAATAGCATTACAACAATGGCTGCAACGACGATAAAAACTTTCTTAAGCATGATAAAATCTTTAAAGATGATAATGTTTGGAACTAATCCTTTACAATAAACGAACCAATTATATCATGCTTGTTTCTAATAAATTAGCTGAAAAATCAATTAAAAATTTAAAAGACACAATACGTCATAAAATAATACGTTAAGGGATAAAAATATAATCAGTATTTTATTGTCACAATATTTATATATTCACTTAAATTTGCTTAATTTTATCGGTTGAATCGCCATTGGGCGACATTCTTTAGTATCATATATGAAAAAACTTATACTATATTCTTTTACTTGTTTGTTTTTGGCTACGCTTCTAACTGCTTGTAGCTCTAAAGGCGGTAACAGTTCCAGCAAAACAGGTGTTCCTTATGCGGATAGAAAGAGCAGAAACAACCAATCCGGTGCTTTTGCAGTTGCTACTCAGTACAAAAGAGCTCCAGGTCCTGGTTTAATCCCGATTGAGGGTGGTGTTTTAGTGGTAGGCGGAAGCGCAATTGAAGTTCCAGGTGTGGAACCTAATATTTACAACTACAAAAGACAAGTTACTGTACCTTCTTTTTACATGGATGAAACTGAGGTTTCCAATACAGATTGGTTGGAATACCTACACTGGATTAGATACAATTTCCCAGAAGATCAGGAATTTTATTATAATGAACTTCCTGATACATTGGTTTGGAGAAGTGCGCTATCTTACAATGAGCCTTACGTTGATAATTATTTACGCCACCCGGCTTACCGTGATTATCCAGTTGTAGGTGTTTCATGGGAGCAGGCATCTCGCTACTGCCAATGGAGAACATCACGTGCGAATGAATTTATTTTACGTGAGAAAGGTATTTTAACAGATTACAGAACGTTAGCAGGTGGTAATTCTGGCCGTAATAATAACGCCACAACAGCAGCTGCTCCAAAGCCTGATAAACCTTTTAACACCGATGCTTACCTTAATGGTCAATACGATGATAAAGGTAGAAATGCACCGGTTGATTATAATACTAAAGCTGGTGCTGCTACTGGTACAGCCGGAGCTGCTGCTGGTGGTAGAGGAAACAACCAGCCAAGAAGAACAGCAACATTGGAAGATGGTGTAATTATGCAACCTTACCGCCTACCAACGGAAGCAGAATGGGAATATGCAGCATTGGGTTTAATTGGTAATACCGAATATGAAAACATCAACCAAAATAAAATTTACCCTTGGAACGGTTTAGGTGTAAGCTCTGCTGACAAAAAAACAAGAGGCATGATTCAAGCCAACTTTAAAAGAGCCCCTGGAGATTACATGGGTGTTGGTGGATCACTGAATGATAAGGGAGATTTAACTGTTCCGGTAATTCAATACAAACCAAATGATTTCGGTTTATATAACATGGCTGGTAATGTGAATGAGTGGGTAAATGATGTTTACAGAACAGGAACATTTACTGATGCAGATGCATTTAATCCATATCGTGGTAACTATTTCGAGAACAAAAAACTTGATAATGCTCAATCTGGAAAGATTGCTTTAGACAAATACGGCAATCCGATTAAAGAGAATGCATATTCTGGCAGAAAACAAACCTGGGCTGAAAAACAAGCACAGGCAAAACGTGCTGATTCGATTTCTAAATCTACTGACCCACAAACAGCAACAGCAGCTTCTAGCTACCAGGCCGATCAAAGAGGTTACAGAGATAGACAAAACTTACTGTTGAACGAAGAGGGTGTAACTTTGATTAATGATAAATCAAGAGTTTACAAAGGTGGATCATGGAACGATATGGCTTATTGGTTAAATCCAGCAACCAGACGTTTCTTATCTCAAGATGAATCATCAGCAGAAATTGGCTTCCGTTGCGCCATGACCATGTTAGGTGCACCTGAGATCAGTACTGCTGGCAAAAGAAGTTTCAAAACTCCTCCTCCAATACCTTTTCGGGTAGGCAAAGGTAAATAGCATAAAAAGAAAGCGTCCCGAAAATATTCGGGACGCTTTCTTTTTATGTCAATATTAATACCGGTTTATTTAAACTGAATGAGTATTTGGTTCTTTTCAACCTTATCTCCTTTAGCCACTAATATTTTCTGTATCACGCCATCTGCCGGAGATTTAAGAATATTTTCCATCTTCATGGCCTCCAGAATCAAAAGGCTATCTCCCTTTTTCACTTCAGTATTTTCAGTTGCCACTACACTCAAAACTAATCCAGGCATGGGCGCTTTAATTTCAGCTATTTTATTAGCAGTTAAATTAGCTAAGCCCATTTGTTTTAGCAGCTGATCAAACTGATCTTCAACGCTGATCCCGTAAACTGTACCATTTACTTTTATCTTACACGTTTTATCAGCACGGTCGAATGATACCACTTCTGTATTGTAAGATTTATGCTTATAGATCACATTTGACATATCCCCATTCAAAGCAATTAAATCAAGAATGATCTCGTCTCCATTAAGCGTTAATCTCTTTTTGTCAATTTCAATATCATATTGAAATTGATCATTTACCTTGACTTTGTACATGACTATTGTGTTAAAGCATATTGAACCAAATTTGCACCCATTTTTAGCGCTTTGCTGCGAGTTTCCTGTGTATCTTCCGGATAAGTACCGTAGTCTTCCCAACCATTACCTAAATCGCATTCAAAGGTATAATAACAAACTACTCTTCCTTTGTAAATTAAGGCGAAACCTTGTGGACGCTTATTATCGTGCTCGTGAATTTTTGGCAATCCCCCTGGAAATTTAAATTTCTGGTTATAAACTACATGATTGGCTGGAAGCTCAACAAAGCTTAATTCAGGAAATACTTTTTTCATTTGCGGCCTGATAAATTTATCCAAACCATAATTATCATCGATATGCAGAAACCCGCCGCCAGTTAAATATTGTCTTAAATTCTTCACTTCCTGATCACTCAAAACTACATTTCCATGCCCCGTCATGTAAACAAAAGGAAAATTGAACAGTTCTTTTGAACCTACTTCAACAATGCTTTCTTCGGGATAAAAATTAGTTTTCAGATTTGAATTGCAGAAAGCAATTAGATTTGGCAAAGCAGTTCGATCTGCATACCAATCTCCACCACCATTGTATTTTAACTTAGCCATGCGATAGGAAGGAACAGGCTGAAATGCAGAAAGTAGAAAGCTAAAAGCCAACAGGCCAAAGCAGAAAGCAAGCAATCTTACTATTTTTGAAAATTGGAAATTGAGAATTGAAAATTTCAAACTGGCTATCGGTTAAGGTAATTGATTTCAAAACACACAGATAGTGCAGCAGTTTCTGTGCGCAACCTGTTATCTCCTAAAGTTAATGGTTTAAAGCCTTTGTTCAAAGCTAAATTAACTTCTTCGGGTGTGAAATCTCCTTCTGGACCTATAAGTATTAAATATTTTTCATGTGGAATGACAAGATCGGAAATATATTTTTTCTCTTCGTTATCAATGCAGTGTGCAATCAATTTCTCCCCTTCTAAGGGTGAGTTTAAAAATTTACTAAA
>SEDB01000293.1 GCA_004210715.1 Pedobacter sp. | reverse complement strand
TTAAATAGAAACTCCATCCATTGTGGCAACCCAATCGAATATTTCGTTTTGAGTTTTCATCAGTGGGGATATTCTTTTGTGTTAATTCAACTATGGTGTATTCGAACTCCGATCTTAGTCTTATTTCAACTGAACAATTACCCGCAAAACTAAACTCGAAATGATCTTTTCCATTTGCATGATGGATAATGCCAGTCTCGATTTCATCATATAAATACCAAATCCAGTTATAGCGGTCGCCCTTAAGCGCATTTTGATCCTTATTTATGATTAAGCCATTTTCATCTGCAAACTCAGCATCACTTAAAAACCATTTTTCTATTTCGCTTGCGCTGCTCCAGGCATTATAAATTTCATCTAAACTTGCTTTAACTGCAATTTTTAATGTGAAGGCTGTCCAATCGAAGTTCTCCATAGCAAATTGACTAGTTAAAAACTAAACATACCGGTGCGCCAACATCAATTCGTTTTCCGCTGTCGGTTAATTTACCTGTAGTTTTGTTTCTTTTAAAGATCACAATGTCATTCGTGTATTGATGGCCTACCAATAAATATTTCCCACTTGGATCAGTGGTAAAGTTTCTTGGCCCTTTTCCTAACGTGTTTACGGTTTCAACCCATTTTAATTTTCCTGTCGGAAGAACTGCAAATGTTGAAATCGTATTGGCATCACCACGGTTTGTTTCGTAAAGAAATTTACCATCAGCAGAAACATGAATATCTGCAGCATCAATTTTTCCAGTGAAGTCTTTTGCGGCAGTTCCAATTTCCTGGATTTTGGTTAAATTACCGTTGGAATAATTAAAAGCAGTAATACTTCCGTTAAATTCGTGAACCAGGTATGCAAACTTCCCATTCGGACTGAAAGTAATATGTCTAGGGCCTGTACCTGCATTGGTTTTTAAGACTTTCTTAGCTGTTAAAGTTTTGTCTTTTCCCGTTGGATTGTAATTGTAAATATAGATCTGATCTTCTCCTAAGTCATTTACAATTAAATATTTGTGGTCTGGTGTAAACCTGGTCATGTGTACATGAGCGCTTTCCTGTCTGCCTTTTGGGTCAATGCTTTTTCCGTTGTGTTTAATCACTTGAACGGCCTCGCTTAACGATCCATCAGTCTGGCGGGAAAATACAGCCAAACTTCCGCCAGAATAGTTCGCAACAATTACATTCTTCGCATCAGCTGTAATAAAACAAGGATCGGCACCATGACTATCCACTTTGTTTAAAAAAGTTAAGCTGCCAGTTTTTGCGTCATAGATAAAAGCACTTACTGTGCTGGTATTTCCAGTTTCATTTACCGTGTAAACAAATTTATTGTCAGGAGAAATAGTAAGATAGCTCGGGTTTGCCGTTCCTTTGGTAATGTGCTTTAAGCTCGAAACAGCATTTGCTATATTGAAATTGTAGGTATAAATCCCTTCACTTTTGCCAGGAGCGGTATAAGTTCCAATCAAAAGATTATAATTTGTTTTTTGCGCAATGGCGATGGAAGATATTAATGTCATTAATAGTATAGCGATGTTTCTTTTCATTTTACGTTCTTATTTAAACAAATATGAGAAAAAATGTTTTGGCTTGATCAATTTTAACGTGGATGGTAAAATACGCTGCAATAAAAAAGGCAACCTTTCGATTGCCTTGAATATTATTTAATTAAGTGTTTGATTTGGATCAACTCATGATCTTCAAGGTATCTCCATCTTCCACGAGGTAAATCTTTTTTAGTCAGATTACCATAAACCACGCGGTCTAATTTATCCACGCTATAACCTAAATGTTCGAAAATACGACGGACAATTCTGTTTTTGCCACTGTGAATTTGGATGCCGATTTCTTTTTTAGTTCCACCTGCAACATAAGAAATGTTATCAGGTTTGATCAAACCATCTTCCAATTCCAAGCCAAAAGCAATTTTGTTTAAATCACCTTGTGATAAAGCTTTATCTAATTCTACGTTGTAAATTTTAGTGATGCCATTTTTTGGATGCGATAATTTATCCGCTAAATCGCCATCATTAGTCATCAATAATAAACCCGTTGTGTTGCGATCTAAACGACCCACTGGGTAAATACGCTCACGACTCGCTTTATCAACCAATTGCATTACTGTACGGCGCTCCTGAGGATCATCAGTTGTTGTGATGTAATCTTTTGGTTTGTTTAATAGAACATAAACTTTTTTCTCACGTTTAAGTAACTCGCCATTGTAACGAACTAAATCTTTCGCTGGGTCTACTTTGTGGCCTAGTTCTGTAACAGCTTCGCCATTTACCGTAACTACGCCTGCGGCGATTAACTCATCGGCCTTACGGCGAGAGCAAATGCCTGCATTTGAAATATATCTGTTGAGGCGAATTAAGCCTTTATCTTCGTTTGTTTTGCGAGCAGGAGCGATAACTGTTCTTTCCGGACGGTTGAACTCTGTGTCTCTTGGTTGTGATTCTTCGCGTTTTCTAAACGGACGAGAATCGCCTTCTCTTGCTTCCCTAGGTTTTACATCTCTTGAACTTCCAGCGCTTGGACGGAAACCATCAGATTTTCCTTTTGATTTGAAATCTTTGTAACCACCTTCTCTTGGTTTGAAATCTCTTGATCCGCCATCTTTCGATTTGAAATCACGTTCCCCAGTTCTTGGCTTGTAATCTCTTGCTCCACCTTCTCTGGGTTTGAAGTCGCGGTCGCCAGTTCTCGGTTTAAAATCTCTCGAATCTCCATCCTTAGATTTGAAATCACGCTCTCCTGTTCTTGGTTTATAATCTCTTGCTCCACCTTCTCTTGATTTAAAATCTCTATCTCCAGATCTAGGCTTAAAGTCACGGTCGCCTGTTCTTGGTTTGTAATCTCTTGATCCACCTTCTCTTGATTTAAATCCACGATCTTCTGATTTTGCACCAGCATCTTTTGATTTAAATTCACGATCGCCAAACTTGAAACTCTGTGGTTCCGCATCTTTCGATTTGAAATCGCGTCCACCTGTTCTTGGTCTTGAATCTTTTCTGTCGCTAAATGATTTTGATTTGAAATCTTTACCGTCTGAACTTCTAGGTCTGAAGTTATCTTTTGAATCGGATGATTTTTTGAATTTGCTGTCTCTGTCGTCTGATTTTCTTCTATCAGACCCGGCGTCATTACTTCTGCCTTCTGTTCTCCGGTTGCCCGATTTGGACTTGTCATCCCGACTGTTCCTGTTGTTTTTATTTATCATGATACGCTTTTAACCGCATCCTAAAATGCGGGCTGCAAA
>SEDB01000292.1 GCA_004210715.1 Pedobacter sp. | reverse complement strand
TTCAAATTTTAATTAATATACCCCGATAACTTTTTAAAATACTACAGTTTGAACGAATTAAAATTAACTCTGGATACCGTAAATCCTGCTCACTTTTGGGGGCCGAATAACGAGAATTACGAAATGATTAAAGGTGCTTTCGCAAAGTTGAAGCTGGTAGCGAGAGGAAGTGATGTTAAGGTTCTCGGTGATGAACAGGAACTTAAGGCTTTCGAAGACAAGTTTAACCAACTTGTTGCCCACCTAGAAAAATATAGCTCATTAACCAATAATGATGTTGAATCTATTTTAGGTGCAAAGGCAACTGGGGTAGTAAAAAAAGATGTAGAACAGCCAACTGGTGGTGGTGGAGAAGTGATTGTTTTCGGCACTAACGGATTATTGGTAAAGGCCAGAACAGCTAATCAGCGGAAAATGGTAAGCAGTATTGCCAAGATGGCTTTTATGCGTGGTAGAACTTTAGATAATTGCTTTGTGATTCTGGATGAGGCTCAAAATGCGACAGATATGCAATTAAAAATGTTTTTAACGCGTATGGGGCCAACGGCAAAGTTTATAGTTACCGGCGATGTTACGCAGATTGATTTACCTAAAAAACAAATGTCTGGCTTGTTTAATGGTTTAAGAATTCTGGAGGATATTAAAGGTATTGATATTATTTACTTAAGTGGCGAGGACGTTGTTCGCCATAAATTGGTTAAAGATATATTGAAAGCTTACGGCGATATTCAGTAATTAGAAAGAACACCTAGACGGCCGTCAATCTGAATTCGTTTCAGGGTTTTAGTGGTTGCAATAATGCTGAAATAAATTTGGTATGAAGATGAGTAAAGCAAGAAGTAATCAGTTTGATTAGTTGTAAGTAAAACCTATAATATCTGTTTTGATTTTTATGGAAACTATTAATCTTCAAAATGATTTCAAACTTTCTTTTGAGAAATTGCCTCATACGATAAGATTAATCATTTTAAAAAACGATGAAGAATGGGTTTGTAGGAAGGAAAAGCTGAAAAAGCTATTTGAATTTGCAGAAATTGATCAAGAGCATCTTTTTAAAGGAAGACTTCAACTATTTAAATCAGAAGATAAAGTTCATGTTAAAGTTAAAAATGAATTTATCGGAACAATCTTAATAGAGGTCTTTATAAAAACATTAAGTAAATTGAAATAATTTAAACCTGGTAGTTGATAAAGCTACCAGGTTTTTTATTGACCAAATCTTCTGACTTAGGACTCCAGACTTTCCGACTTTTTTATTTATTTTTATGCCCTCATGAAAGCACAAAAAGAAACGAATTTCAACTTCCCAAATCAGAGTAATTTTTACAAGGGTAAAGTACGCGATGTTTATACAATTGCCGATAAATTAATGGTAATGGTCGTATCCGATCGTATTTCTGCGTTCGATGTAGTTTTGCCTGAAGCCATTCCATTCAAAGGACAGGTATTAAACCAAATTGCTGCAAAATTTTTAGCGGCTACACAAGATATTGTTCCAAACTGGGTTTTATCTGTTCCTGATCCAATGGTAACTATTGGCCGAATTTGCGAACCTTTCAAAGTTGAAATGGTAATTAGAGGATACTTGGCTGGACATGCTTGGCGTGAATACAGTGCTGGCAAACGTTCTGTTTGCGGTGTTTCTTTGCCAGATGGCTTAAAGGAAAATGATAAATTGCCTCAACCGATTATCACACCAACAACAAAAGCATCTGTTGGCCATGATGAAGATATTTCGAGAGAAGACATTTTGGCCAAAGGAATTGTGTCTTTAGCTGATTACGAAAAATTAGAAGAATATACCTACGCTTTATACCAACGTGGAACGGAGATCGCAGCAAAAAGCGGATTGATTTTAGTTGATACGAAGTACGAATTTGGTAAAGCTGATGGTGTTATTTATTTAATTGATGAAATTCATACTCCAGACTCATCACGTTATTTTTATGCAGAAGGTTATAAAGATCGTCAAGATGCAGATGAGCCACAAAAGCAACTTTCTAAAGAGTTTGTGAGAAAATGGTTAATAGAGAATGGTTTTCAGGGTAAAGATGGACAAGTAATTCCAGTGATGACACCTGAAATTGTAAATTCAATTTCTGAGCGTTATATTGAACTTTACGAGCAAATTGTAGGAGAAAAATTCATCAAAGCTGATGCTGAAGCTATTTCAAGTCGCATTGAAAGTAATGTTTTAAAGGCTTTGGAAACACTTTAAATTTTTATACATTAGTGAAATAAAGATTAGAAGAGATGAAATTTTCAGTAGATAAACACGACAAATATGTAACCTTAAAGCTAAAAGAGCCTAAGTTTACCAACGATAATTCCCCAGGTTTAAAGTCTGAATTATACTTACTTAATGCTGAGGGATTTAAAAATATAATTGTGGATTTAAGTCATGTAAAGGAATGTACAGATGCGCAAGACTTAAGCTGTTTGTTAGTAGGCGATAGACTTTGCAAATCAGCTGGTGGTTTGTTTATTGTAACCGGTATTAATGATGAAATAGCTCCAATAATAGAATTATCAAACATATTTCAATCTGTAACGTTTGTTAATACATTAGCAGAAGCAACTGATTTTATCTTCATGGATGAATTGGAAAAGGAATTTAGAGGCGCAAAATAATCTATATTTAAAATACACAATAAAGCCTCGTAGTTTTCAATAATCTACGAGGCTTTTTATATCTTACCATTATGAAATTTGAAGTTACAATTCTTGGAAGCAGTTCGGCAACACCTGTATATAACAGGAATCCTTCGGCACAGCTTTTAAATTGCAACGAAAAATTTTATTTAATTGATTGTGGTGAGGGGACACAGCAGCAGCTTACCAAATACAATCTCAAAGCTGCCCGAATTGATTATATTTTCATCAGCCATTTACATGGCGACCATTACTTTGGTTTAATTGGTTTGTTATCAAGTCTGCACTTAAATGGAAGGGTAAAACCAATGCAAATCTTTGGGCCTAAACCGCTATTGGAAATCCTTGAAATCCAGTTTAAATATTCGGATACAGTACTTCGATATCCAATCGAGTTCTTTCCAATAGAGGCAGATGAATCCAGGCAGATTTTTGAGAACCAAGATTTGGTTGTAAAAACAATTGTACTAAACCATCGTATTCCAACAACAGGATTTGTTTTTCAGCAAAAACAAAGGCAGCGAAAACTGATAAAGGAAAAAACCGATGAAATTCCAATGGTGTATTACACCGCTTTAAAAAAAGGAATTGATGTAGAATTACCTGATGGAAAGATATTGTGTAGCGAAGAATACACCACGCCAGCAGATCCGCCTAGGTGTTATGCCTATTGCTCGGATACGATGTACGATGAAAGCTATTTCTCGAGCATTAAAGATTGTGATACATTATATCACGAAGCTACCTTTATGCATGAACTGTTAGATAGGGCTAAGGAGACTCATCACACCACAGCTTTACAAGCAGGAGAGGTTGCTAAAATTAATGGCGTACAGAAGTTGCTCATAGGTCATTTTTCCTCTCGTTACAAGACACTACAAATGCTTTTAGAGGAAACGCAATCTGTTTTTGAAAACACAGAGTTGGCCGTTGAGGGTAGAACCTTTCATTTATAATTGATCATTTGCTGAAATGAATTCAGCAATAAAAAAAAGGAAAGCCTTGCAATTTAAATTGCAAGGCTTTCCTTTTTTATTAAAATTATAATTAC
>SEDB01000291.1 GCA_004210715.1 Pedobacter sp. | reverse complement strand
ACAACATCGGCATTTACCGGAACGTTTTTAAGTAACGATAAAACAAGAGCAGAATTTTTAAGGTTGATTACAGCGAGCTTAGATTAAATAGTATCAAGTAATAAGTACCAGGTATCGAGATTAAGCGCTTCAAAAACGCTTTTCATTAAATGTGGTACGTTAATAGAAATTAAATGAAAGCATATATTTTTCCTGGACAAGGAGCACAATTTGTAGGCATGGGTAAAGATCTTTATGAAAACCCAAAAGCTGCAGAATTATTCGAAAAGGCAAACGAAATTATCGGTTTTCGCATTAGCGATATCATGTTCAGTGGAACAGATGAGGCACTTAAACAAACCAATGTAACACAGCCAGCAATTTTTCTACACTCCGTAATTTTAGCAAAAGTTTTAGGCGATGATTTTAAACCAAATATGGTTGCCGGACATTCGTTGGGTGAATTTTCATCGTTAGTTGCTGCAAATGCATTAAGTTTTGAAGATGGTTTAAAGCTAGTGATAGCACGTGCAAATGCCATGCAAAAAGCTTGCGAAGCGCAACCATCTACAATGGCTGCTATTTTAGGCTTAGCTGATGATGTAGTAGAAAAAATCTGTGCTGAAGTTGACGCAATAGTTGTACCTGCAAACTACAACTGCCCAGGGCAACTGGTAATTTCCGGTAGTATTGAAGGTATTGATTTGGCTTGTGCAAAACTTACTGAAGCTGGAGCCAAACGTGCTTTAAAATTAAATGTTGGTGGTGCATTTCACTCCCCTTTAATGGAGCCGGCAAAAATCGAATTACAGGCGGCAATAGAAGCAACGAATATTTCCGCTCCAATTTGTCCGGTATATCAAAATATTGATGCTAAGCCTTACACCGATCCAGCTCAAATTAAAGAAAACCTGATCAAACAATTAACAGGTGCTGTACGTTGGACTCAAACCGTAACGAATATGCTTGCCGATGGTGCAACAGAATTTGTTGAGGTGGGTCCAGGTAATGTTTTACAAGGTTTGGTTAAAAAGGTAAGTCGCGAAGTACAAACCAACAGTGCAACTGTTGTTTAGTTTACCTTCATTACTATAAATTAATTTCAACGCCATAAACAAACCGTTTATGGCGTTGTTTTTTATCAATATTTAATATCTTTATTAAAATCGATGACTTTGAGTTTTGGTGTAAAAATTAGATTTCTGCTGCTTGTTTTAGGCTGTTGCTTGATCGTAACTTCCATTTCTTTGAGCAGGTTTACCACCAAAAACGATCTTTTGGATCGAGATGCGAAAAATGTTCAAGAAAATTTACTTGTAAAAGAACGTGACGTAGCAGCTTTTTTAAGTGATAAAGAAGAGGTTAAAAAGGCAAAGCAACTTCATGTTAATCCAAAAGATGCGATTGATTTTTTAAATATTTACCGAAAAATAAAAGGAATCAATCTTTTTACCTTTCAAAACAATCAACTAAAATTTTGGAGTACTTATCGCGTAACCGATATTGATCCTCGAACCATAAAAGAAGGAAGTTCTGTTCATTTTTTATCTAATGGATGGTACGAGGTAATTAAGAGTACCCAAGGCGATTTTAGCCTAATCTTTCTGATTTCTATCCAGTCCCAGTATCCATTTAAGGAAACCCCTTATTTTAAAAATGATTTAGACCCACTTCTATCAGATTCAAAACTGCTCACACTTGCATCTTTTACTGATAAAGATGTTTACAGCATTAAAGACATTGATGGAAAATTTTTATTCAGCTTAAAAGTAAAGCCGGGCTTTATAGATAATTATTATTCAACTACACAGTTGTGGCTTTTCGTGGCGGGAATGCTTAGCATTTGTATGTTTTTCAATTCTCTAGCTTCTTTCATTGCCAGAAAAGGACATATTGCCTGGGGCACAATTCTGCTTCTGATTTTCTTTTTATCTTTCAGAATCTCCGATTTATATTATGGCTGGTTCAATCATCGCTTTCCGCTTGATTTATTTGACCCAAGAATATATTCCGAAAGCTTCCTGATGCCCTCTTTAGGCGATTTTTTGCTCAATGTTTTTACCTTAACCTGGTTGCTGCTTTTTATGTACAACCACAAAGAACAATACAAATTTGGCAAGTGGATCAGAGAAAGCAAAGTGCTTGGAATTGGTATCCATGCTTTATTTTTGATTTTTATTGGAACGATAACTTATTTCAGTGATGAGATATTTTTCGGGTTGATTTACAATTCGAAGATCAATTTTGATATCATAAATATTTTAAAATTAAGTGGAACAAGTTGGGTAAGTATTGTAATTCTTTGCTTGGTATGGTTTCAGATTTACTTATTAACCAATATTACTGCTACGGTAAGTAAACAATTAAAGGTAACCAATAAAGAAAGATTGATTGTTTTTCTGACAGGCTTCGCTGCGGTTTTTATTTATAAGTTATCGACAGATTTTACCGCCTTCTTCATTGTTTTTGCGCTTGTTTTTTTTATTGTTTGCAGAAGCATTTATAAGGAAAACATGCGGTTTTCCGTTGGTTTGTTTGCCATCGTTTTCTTCTGTTTGGCCTTTAATACTTCAATTAAATACATTAAATACAAAGATATTACCGAACGTAGCCTGCGTGAGCCTCTTGCCAGGAAGGTGCAATCATCAGAAGATCCAAATGCTATTGTAGCATTGGGTAGTTTAGAATCACAATTGTTGCAGGATGATTTCTTGATTAGATATTTCAATCAAAATGGGAAATCGAATTATGCGGTTTTAAAAAACCACATTAAAAATTATTTAGATGGCTATTTGAGTCGCTATGATTATCAGATTTATCCTTATGATAAAAATGGGCTTGATGTTAGCGATGCAAACGCACAGGCTTTTAATAAATACAAGAGTTTAGTTGAATCGGGATCTGTAAAAATTGATGGAGCGAATTACTTCTACCAGGTAAATAACACTTTTGGTTATCAGGATTATTTTGGGATTATTTCGGTAGTAAATCAGGGCAATTTACTTGGAACCTTAGTTGTAGAGCTTCGTTCGAAACCATACAATTACAACAACAGACTGCCTGATCTTCTTGGCGACCAAAAACTGATCAGAGATGAGGATTTTAGGGGCTATTCCATTGCACTGTATAGTAATAATAAATTATTGAATCAGTCTGGCAGTTATACTTACCCGCTTGATGGAATGGTTTTTAAGGGCAAAAAAGACGATTTTGTAACCAGTAGCGATAATGTTTTGGATTATAGCCACTTGATTTATAAACCTACTGATAGTAAAATGGTTGTCATTAGTAA
>SEDB01000290.1 GCA_004210715.1 Pedobacter sp. | reverse complement strand
CTTGAAGCTTACGGAATTCCAAACGATTTCAAGTATTTGGCTTTAGTTGAATCAGGAACGGCTATGGGGGTTTCGCCTAAAGGTGCAGCAGGAATTTGGCAATTTATGCCAGGTACAGCTCGTACTTATGGCTTAAAGGTAAACGGCAATGTCGATGAACGTTATAATTTACGTAAATCAACCATCGCAGCCTGCAAATACATAAAAGAAATGTATCGAGGCTTAGAAAGCTGGACCTTAGTTGCCGCAGCTTATAACGTGGGCGATGGTCGCTTGCGCAAGCAAATCAATAATCAAAATCAGGATAATTATTACAAAATGAAGTTAAACCGTGAAACCGGTGGCTACGTTTATAAAGTAATTTCCATGAAACAGATTATGGAACATCCGAAGCGCTACGGATACAAAAAAGAGCGTGTATTATTGGCTTACAACGGCGAATAACATAATTAACGGTAAAAACAAAGCATTTGGTAAGGCGTCCCGATTTTATATCGGGACGCTTTTTTATTTTAAGGCTGATTACACTGATTAAAGGATTACATTGATTTTATGTATTCAACCAACATTTTTTTGTAGTATTTGGCTTTAGTCATTAATCTTTTCTTTTAAACTTCTCATCTCTAGACTCTAGACTTCAGACTCTGGACTGCGGACTTCAGACTCTGGACTTTTTTCTTTATTTGCTACTTGTCATTGTTCCTTTATCTTTGATCTTTATTCTTCACTATGTTCAAACTGCGCATCAATAAAATAATCAGTCAGCCTGGCGATAACATTACTTTTGAATTTGAGGATCTTGATGGAAATTATCCATCCTACCTAGCTGGTCAGTTTATTTCGTTGGTTTTTGAGGGAAAGAATCGTGAAGTACGCAGGTCCTATTCTTTTAATAGTTCTCCTGATGTAAACGAACCTTTAGCCATTACGGTTAAACGGGTGGAGAATGGCGAAATTTCGAGATTTCTTCATCACAAAACGGCTGTTAACGATGTTTTATTTGCACAAGAGCCTCAGGGTTTGTTCAGTTATCTTCCTGATGAAAACCTGCAGCGTGATCTTTTTCTTTTTGCTGCCGGCGTTGGCATTACACCACTTTTCTCCATTTTAAAAACGGCATTGGTTCGGGAGAAAAATTCGTTGATTACCTTAATATATAGTAACCGATCAAAAGAGGAAACTCTGTTTTACGATGAACTTACCGGATGGCAGCAAAAGTATCCTGATAGGCTAAAGATTGTTTGGGTTTTCAGCAATAGCAAAAACTTAATGACTGCCCGTTTAAATAAGTTTTACATCGAAAAATTGCTCAAAGAACATTTGCATTTTGAAAGTGAAAGCGCCTTGTTTTACACTTGTGGTCCTATTATTTACATGGATTTGTGTAGAATTACTTTGCTTGGTATGGGCTTCGATATTCAGCAAATTAAGAGGGAAACATTTGTTTTGCCTGAAGATGAGGTGGACGAAGATGACAGCTCTGAAAAGGTGGTCGATAAAAATACCTATTCCGTTATTCTAAATTTCCAGGGTACAAGTTATAATCTTGATGTTCCATGGCCGAAACGGATTTTAGATGTAGCACTGGAAAATAAAATCAAACTTCCTTACAGTTGTCGTGGTGGCGTATGCAGTACTTGTGTGGCTAATTGTACCAAAGGTAACGTTCGTATGGATTACAATGAGGTGCTTACAGATGATGAGATTGAAAAGGGAAGGGTATTGGTTTGCACCGGGCATCCTACAGAAAATGGAACAACGATTGAATGGTAGAAATTTGCTTATAATTTTTAAGGAAGTAAAAAAAATCTCCAGCCGTTCCAGTATTCATTGTAATAATAATAGAATTCTTTGCGCTCTGTATCTTGATCGAGCTTTTTTGAAGTGAGGAAATGGTTGTAGGAGGTTTCATTCTCGAAAGTTTCAATTTCTTTTGATTTCAGATCAAAAACAAAATAAGAAGTCTTTTTCTCCTCTGAGAATTTATCTAATGTACCATAAACGAAATCGTCAGTCAAAACAAACTTATCTATGTTGTAGGTATTGCTTTTATCATCTTTAAAAATATAAGCATGAGAATCGATCGCTCTCAACTCATTATGATGCGAAATCGGAATTCTATAACTATCACCGAGTCCATGGTTCCCGTAATGACTGAACATAAAAGCGAATAAAATAACCGAAATCATTGCCCAACTCATAAACCAAACCAGGGTTTTATTTGTAGAGGAAAATAATCGATTAACAAATTTGTTCTTATTAACAATCCACCTTAGTAGGAAATAAAGGGTTGTTGTGTATATGGCACTTAAGATAGAAATCTTGAATAGCACGAAAACAAAATGAATTAATGGCACTTGATAAAGGTTAATGGTGAGCGTTTGTATATTTTGCTAATCTACAAAACCAAGCGCCATCTTGCAACGTTTATCTCCTATGATGAAAATGCCGCTTTCTCTTTTTATAACATTATTTAGTCTTCAGCTATTCGCCCAGGATTCCCTCATCATCAAAAGAGAATATGCCAATAAACAATACGTAAATTTATATAAAGAAAATTCGGATTTCGCTTATACATCGCCTTATGGAGAATTGGGTGCGCCATCGAAATATGTAATCAATGGTCGTTTAACTACAACTTACATGCTATTGGGTAGTTATAAATCGCCGATCGCATTTTCCATTATTCCCGATTTTACAGTCAGGGTTAGAGATGAGTTTTCGGCAGGGGTTCGTACGCCGAGCTATCGGCTGGGCTTTGCTGCGTATGCCCGCTTAAATAAAAATCCAGAAAATTACAAATATGCTGAGCTGGCCTTTACCCATCATTCCAACGGGCAAGATCAGGATGCGCTCAATCAAGATGGCTCGGTAAATACCTTAACAGGAAATTTCAATGCAAATTATCTTACGGCATCTTATCGCTTTGGTCATCTTACATCAACCCGGGCTGATGAAAGTTTTTATTCCCTAAACCACCGTGTTGGCTTGCAGTGGTACAAATTTTTTCGTTATGAGCCCGCATTGGATCTGGGTTTTGGTTTTACTAGAGTGCTTTATAACTTCTACGCAGTAAACAAAATTCCTGCGAAGAATTTGGCGAATCTCCAAAAGCGTTTAAATGCCGAAATTAATTTTAACTACAGTTTTCCATTTATGAATAATGTATTTCTAATGGCTGCGGCTGGTTATTATGGCGAAGATAACTACAACATTTATTTCCAAGATCATTATGGTTATTTGCGTTTTGGTTTTTCATCTGGTTTCCTTCGAAATAGAAGTCGACATTATGACAATTAATCCTTAATACAGATTGGTTTAGACTTTCTTTTTGATAAAATTTTTAGCATTTTTGCGGATTGAAATTTGATCTATTCAAAGGCCGGATTTCTACCCAACTTTTCAATAAAATATGAGCAATAAATCTATCGACCTCGGCGAGCAAAAAGATGTAGAAGTATATGGTGCGAGGGTACATAATTTAAAGAATATCGATGTTAGTTTTCCTCGCAACCAACTGGTTGTAATTACCGGTTTAAGTGGTAGCGGGAAATCATCATTGGCTTTTGATACCATTTATGCTGAGGGGCAGCGTCGCTACATGGAAACATTTAGCGCTTATAGCCGCCAGTTTATGGGTGGCATGGAACGCCCTGATGTAGATAAGGTTTCAGGTTTAAGTCCGGTTATTGCCATTGAACAAAAAACCACCAGCAAAAACCCTCGCTCTACCGTTGGTACCATCACAGAAATTTACGATTTCATGCGTTTGCTTTATGCCCGTGTGGCCGATGCTTACTCGTACAATACTGGCGAGAAGATGGAGCGTATGAGCGAAGATCAGATTTTGCAAAATATTTTCAACAAGTTCGATGGGCTAGCCGTGAATATCCTGGCACCGGTGGTAAAAGGTAGAAAAGGGCATTACCGTGAGCTTTTTGAGCAAATCCGTAAACAAGGTTATGTAAAGGTTCGTGTTGATGGAGAGATAAAAGATATTACGGCCAAAATGCAAGTCGATCGTTATAAAATCCACGATATTGAAGTGGTTATTGATCGCTTAATTGTTGATGGAAAGGATAAAAAGCGCCTTTTGGATTCCGTTCAAACGGCCATGAAAATGGGTAAGGGGGTGATAAAGATTAGTGATAAGGATAATAATGTTGCCCATTTCAGTAAGTTTTTAATGTGCCCAACTACGGGTATTTCTTACGATGAACCTCAGCCAAACAGCTTTTCGTTTAACTCGCCTTATGGTGCTTGCGAACGTTGCGATGGTTTAGGATATATTTTCGTGGTGGATAAAGAATCGGTTATGCCGAATCCAAAACTAAGTATTTTGAATGGTGGTTTAGCGCCACTTGGCGAGTACCGCGATACCTGGATGTTTCAGGTGTTGAAATCTTTGGCCAAAAAATACAGCTTCTCTTTATCTACTCCAATTGAAAAATTGAGTGATGAAGTGATCAATATTATCTTGAATGGTTCTCCTGATTTAATCAAGGTTGAGGTAGAATACAATAAATGGAACGTTCAGAATTATAACATCACTTTTGACGGGATTATCAAGATGCTGGAAGAGCAGAATGAAAAGAGAAGTGAATCTGCCACAGATGATATGGACGCTTTCCGTAAGCTGAAAACTTGTCCGGAGTGCCATGGAGCCCGTTTAAAAAAAGAAAGCTTACATTTTAAAGTTGATGGTAAGAATATTTTTGATCTCGCCTCA
>SEDB01000289.1 GCA_004210715.1 Pedobacter sp. | reverse complement strand
TTTGAAGAATTAACGGCTCGTTTCTATTACTCTGCTTATCTTTTTAACCGTTTGCCAGAATATACTTTTATGCCGGTGGAGGGTACTACTTACATTGAGGCCATGCCACTTCGAGGAAATATGACCAAACCTTTGTTTGATGTTTGGCAGCACAAAATTTATGCGCAAGTGCTGGAGAATTTCTGGAAACCCTGGGGTTACGTTAAGTTCGAAATCATCAAAGATCCTGAACACCCGATGAGCTTTTTTGAAAAGCCATGCTTACCGCAAGCGGGATAAGCTACATGCCCAGTTTTGCACCAATAATAGAGAAGAAGTTTTGAAGTATCCCCGGAACGAAAATGATGGTAAAAATCAATCCGGTTAAGGCACCAAAAAAGTGCGCATCGTGGTTAATGTTATCTCTCGAATTTTTGGAAGCATAAACGCAGTAAACCAAATACAAACCCCCAAATATTACCGCAGGAATTCCAAATGGAATAAATAAAATGCCGATTTCAGCCATTGGATTAAATAAAATGAAGCTGAATAAAACGGCACTAATTGCACCAGAGGCGCCCAAACTGTTATAATGGAAATCATCTTTATGCCTGAAAACAGTTGGAAGATCGCTTAATATCAAAGCCAAAAAGTACATTAAGCCAAATTGCCAACTCCCCATCATTTGCTCCAGTGCAAATCCAAAAGCATAAAAAGTAAACATATTAAAAAACAAATGCATCCAATCGGCATGAATAAGGCCACTTGTAATTAGCGTATAAACATTCTGGCCTTTTGATACACTGTAAGGATGCAGCATAAACTTGCCGTAAAGGCTTTGATCGTAAAAAGCGTAAAGACTGGTTACAATGGTAAAAACAAATATGATTGATGCCACAGGGGCAATGCTTAGGTATTCCATATTCTTATTTTAGATCGAGCTTTACATCTGTTACCAAACGAGCCACCGGATATCTGTTGTGTGTTTTCTCGTAATAATCAGAATTTTTATACACAAAATCAAGTTGTGCAGCACCATTCTTGGCAAAGTCTGCATCTGCAGCCTTCTTAGCGTCTAATTTATTTTTCAGCTCCGGATTATTTTTTAGCAATTCTGCAGCTGTATCTTCGAAAACATAGGCAGAGTAATGTTCCTTCATATCCAAAATAGAATCAAAAAAATTCCAGTTAAAATAAGAGTCGGTTGCCTGCGGTTCTAATGTTTCTACAATGAATCGATTTGTTTTCTGGTTCACGTAAACCACGAAATCGCCAGCGTAATATTGTAAATTATGCTGAACAGGATTTACAGCCACCGCCGAATGCAGATAATGTCCTTCGTAAGGGCGGGTGGCCGTTTTAAAATCTGTGATATAATAACTTTCGACAGCAATTTTCGAATCTGATTTCAATTCATCTACCTTAACATTATTGAGTTTTAACAAAGTAAACACTCTATCTTAGCATCTCTTTGCACAATATCAATGTAGGTTTGCAAGAGTTTATAAGTGGCATCAACACGCAGATCATAAGATTTCAGCATGTGGGTTTCAGGCATAAAACCAATCGTATTATGTAGTGTAGTATAACCTGTAGAGTACCGCGGCGATTCGATAAAACCAGCTATTCCAGTTTCTGGTATCTCTCCGAAAGAGTTCACATAAGGAATCATCGGATAACCCTTTTTCTCCATTTCATTATACAGGCCTGGAACCAAAGTTTTGGTCAAATATCCTGATAAAACAGTATTCAGCTTATCTTTTTGAGTGGGGATGAGCGTCATGACATACTGATAATCCGCTCCGTTACTGGTATGTGTATCGACAAAAATTTCCGGCTGCCAGGTATTAAAAATCAACTGAAAAGCAGCTGAATTTTTTGAATCGGTTTTAATAAAGTCGCGGTTTAAATCTAAATTTTTGCTGTTTCCGCGAAAACCATATGCAACCGGTCCGTTCTGATTCGCTCTGGAAGTTCCTGTTCGATTAAAACTTCCATCGATATTGTAAACCGGAATGATGCAAATTACAACATCTTGAGGTAGCTGGTCTGCTTTCAAAACGTCTCTAACCAACATCATTGAAGCATCGATTCCTTCAGGCTCACCCGGGTGGATACCGTTATTGATCAACAAAATCCGTTTGTTGCTTTTTCGAATGGCAACCGGATCAAAATTTTTATCCTTTGATAAAACTAAAAGATGAAGCGGCTTACCAAAATCTGTACTCCCGTAAGTTAAAAGTTTAGCCTGAGAATAGGTTTTGGCAATGTTTTCATAATAGCTTATTGCCGCACTATAAGTTGTTGTTTCAGTTTTGCCGCTATTTTCGAAAGGTGTTTTTTGAGCCATTGCATTTAAGGTTAATATCATAAACCAAATGACAAACAAATTTCTCATGCAAACTGATTTAAATAAGAGGAAAAACTGGGTTTAGAAAAACTTACGGTAAGCTTTTATGTTTCCGAAGAAATATTTTACGCCGATACTGTAAACATTAAATGTATCAGGATCGTAGTTTTTAAATTTGGTTGATGGATCGTTATAACCATCCAAACCTTCGCCAAAAGTAAAATTACTTTGTGCGTTAAAGTTAATCACGTAACGAACATAACCATAACCATCATTGATATAATAATTAAGGCCAAGATTTATCGGAACAATCATGTTTATACCTTTATCTACTCCTGGAAAAGGACCATAGCCCGGATCAAAAGCGGCCCAATCTGGCTTGTAACGTACAATATCTGTAATGTTATTATTGATTACGCCAACCCCTAAACCAAGGTAAGCACCTTTTATTGCTTCCCAAAAGGGTCTTCTATCGTAATTGACAAACTCACCAAGTTGTACTTTTAAGTTTGCAGTAACGCTGGTATATTTATTAATAAATTGTCTGTTATGCGGATCGGTTACAATATCTCCACCCTGAACCATTCCATATTGTGCTTCTAAACCACCTGTAATAAATGGAGTAAAATGGTAGTTGATTTCTCCGTAGCCAGTATAACCCCAATTGCCTTCAACAACGTCGGTTTTTGAAAAATTGGCACCTCCTCCTAAGCCCCAAGACCATTTAAAATAATTTGATTGAGCAAATGAAAATGTAACCAGGAACGAGAATAAAACAGTGAGTGATGTAATCTTTAACGGGCTAAAAGTCATATCGTTTTTTTACAAAAATAATATGTTTATTCAATATCTATAACTTTTACCTTTGAATTATGAGCAAGTACATCAACTTTAACAAATCTTTAGAACAGAGATTTATCAAATATGCTAAAATCGATACCCAATCAGATCCTAACGTTCCAACCTGTCCTTCAACAGAAAAGCAAAAGAATTTAGGCAGAGAATTGGTTCAAGAATTACTTGAAATAGGCATTTCTGATGCAGAAATGGATGAAAACGGTTACGTTTATGGTACAATTCCGGCCACATCCGATAAGAAATTGCCCGTAATTTTCTTCTGCTCGCACATGGATACTTCTCCAGATTGCAGCGGAGAAAATGTTAAGCCGATTATTCATGACAATTATCAAGGTGTAGATTTAATCTTGCCAGACGACCCTACTATCATACTGAAAATGTCTGAACATAAAGACCTAAAGCATCAAATAGGCAATGATATTATTACCGCTAGTGGAACGACATTATTGGGTGCCGACAACAAGGCGGGGCTTGCCGAAATCATGGAAGCTGCAAGTTTCTTCATGAAAAATCCAACAGTTAAACATGGTACTATAAAAATTCTTTTTACCCCCGATGAAGAAATCGGAAGAGGTGTTGATAAGGCTAATCTTGAAAAACTAGGTGCTGATTTTGGTTATACCATTGATGGAGAAACTTTAGGATCGATTGAAGATGAAACATTTTCTGCCGATGGTGCAACATTATTGATTAATGGAGTGAGCACCCACCCAGGTTTTGCCAAAGGTAAAATGGAAAGTGCAATAAAAATTATGGCTGACATCATTTCAGCGCTGCCAAAAGATAGCTTAACACCAGAAGTCACCCATCACAAAGAAGGATTTATTCATCCAGTAAGTTTTAGCGGGCAAGTAGAACAAGCCGAAGCACATTTTATTATCAGAGATTTTACTGATGAAAAGTTAGCCGGACACGGACAGTTTTTAGAAGAAACAGTAAAAAAGATCATGGGAGATTACCCAAATTCGACCTATTCTTTAGAAATAAAAGCACAATACCGCAATATGAAACAGGTGTTGGATCAACATCCAAAAATTGTTGAATATGGTATTGAAGCCATCGAAAGAGCTGGCGTAGTGGCAAAACAGCAAAGCATTCGTGGTGGAACAGACGGCTCAAGATTATCGTACATGGGTTTGCCTTGCCCCAATATTTTCGCCGGAGAACATGCTTTCCACAGCAAACAAGAATGGGTAAGTGTTCAGGATATGGAGAAAGCAGTGCAAACCATTATCAATATCGCTATCATTTGGGAAGAGAAAGGATAAAATGGTTTGAAATCTTTAGTCCGAAGTCGTAAGGGTTTACACAATCGATTTTGGACTAAAGATTCCAAGCTTAAAAAGAAGCCTGACCGATATCCAACCGGCTTATCTTTCCTTCTTTACCAATTTGAAACTTAAAAAATGTTTTGAAATCTCCCCATTGGTCAGAGTGAAAATTACCATATACATCTAAACCATTATGCTCTACCTTATCAATACTGGTAAAGCGTTCATGACCCAATGCTTTTTTGAAGAAGTTGTTAAACTGCATCTGGTTTCCATC
>SEDB01000288.1 GCA_004210715.1 Pedobacter sp. | reverse complement strand
ATACATATGAATAAAACTTGGTGGAAAATTTTAGGTTCAGTACTGGTGATTTATACTGCAATTGCAGGTTTGTTACTTGGCGTGCCTCGTTTACCTATTTTAAATGAATCAATCAGGAATTTGTACTTCCACGTTCCAATGTGGTTTGCCATGATTGTATTGTTCTCAATCTCGGTTTTTTACAGCATCAAATCCCTAAGTTCTAAAAGTGAAATAGATGATTTAAAAGCGGTTGAAAGCGTAAATGTGGGTATTATTTTCGGCCTTTTGGGTTTGGTAACAGGAGCAATTTGGGCGAAATACACTTGGGGTCAATTCTGGAGTTTCGATCCAAAACAGAATTTTGCCGCCATTTCTGTTCTACTTTATTTTGCCTATTTAATTCTTCGCAATGCAATAGATGAGGAACAAAAAAGAGCTAAAATTTCTGCCATTTACAACATTTTCGCTTTCCCGATGATGGTGGTTTTACTCTTTGTTTTGCCGCGTTTAAAAGATTCATTACACCCAGGTAACGGCGGAAACCCAGGTTTTAATAGTTATGATTTAGATAGCCGTATGCGTATGGTGTTTTATCCTGCGTGTTTAGGTTGGATTTTAATAGGTTATTGGGTTTACACCATCAAGTTTAGAATACGTTCAATAGAAAATAAACAACAACACAACTAATGAAAAAGATATTATTCTCCCTCATATTAATGTTAACAACCATTGAACTTTTTGCTCAGGATAACGGCGTAGAAATGGCAGATAAGTTGCGTAGCGACGGTAAAATTTACGTTGTGGTAGCCTGTATTGTGATCATTTTGGTTGGTTTATTAGCCTATCTTTTCTCAATCGATAAAAGATTAAAAAAAATTGAAAAAGAAAACTTACCTAAAAACTAAGTTTAAACTGTTTAAACCTGTTTTTATCTAAAATATAGATTGGTGTTGCCTATACACTAAGTATATTTTCATTTGGATATATAGGTTTTTTTTAGCCAATTTTGCGGCATACTTAATTCATAAAAAATAAAAAATGGCTAATCTAGCAGACGAGAACAAGTTTTTTGCTGATGTATGCAAAAACTTTGACAGTGCGGCTCAATTCACCAACCATCCAGAGGGTTTATTGAACCAGATTAAAGCGTGTAATAGTGTGTATCGTTTCCAGTTCCCAATTCGCCGTGGAAATGGTTTCGAAGTAATTGATGCTTGGCGTGTTGAGCACTCGCATCACATGAGCCCAACAAAAGGCGGTATTCGCTATAGCGAAATGGTTAACGAAGATGAAGTAATGGCTCTTGCAGCCTTAATGACATACAAATGTGCCATCGTAAACGTTCCTTTCGGCGGTGCAAAAGGCGGTATCAAAATCAACACCAAACAATATAGTGTTGCTGAGTTAGAAACCATCACCCGTCGTTATACTACAGAATTAATTAAGAAAAACTTTATCGGTCCTGGTATTGACGTTCCCGCCCCTGATTATGGATCTGGCGAACGCGAAATGAGCTGGATTGCAGATACATACATGACCATGAATCCTGGTCAGTTGGATGCTTTAGGTTGCGTAACTGGTAAACCAATTGCTTTACACGGTATCCGTGGACGTAAAGAAGCTACTGGTCGCGGGGTTGCTTATGCAGTTCGTGAGTGCGTAGATGTTGCGGAAGATATGGCTAAAATTGGTTTCAAAGCTGGTTTAGGTGACAAAAGAGTTATTGTTCAAGGTTTAGGTAATGTTGGTTATCACTCCGCTAAATTTCTTGCTGAATTTGGTGCAACAATTGTTGGTCTTTGCGAGTACGAAGGTGCGATTTACAATCCTAATGGCTTAAATGTTGATGAGGTTTTTGCTCACCGCAAAAATACCGGTTCAATTTTAGGTTTCCCTGGTGCAACTGATTTCAAAAACTCAATGGAAGGTTTAGAGCAAGATTGCGATATCCTGGTTCCTGCAGCTTTAGAAAACCAATTTACAGAACACAATATTCGTAACATTAAGGCAAAAATTATTGCTGAAGGAGCAAATGGTCCAACTACGCCAGAGGCTGAAGCAATTTTCACTGAAATGGGTGGTATCATTATTCCTGATATGTACTGCAATGCTGGTGGTGTAACGGTATCTTATTTCGAGTGGTTAAAAAACCTTTCTCATGTGGCATTTGGCCGTATGGAAAACCGTTACGCGGCGAATTCAAACGCTAACTTAATCGCAACTTTAGAAAACTTAACGGGTAAAACCATTCTTCCAGAACACCGTTTAATGATTGTTAAAGGTGCCTCAGAAATTGAATTGGTAAACTCAGGTTTAGAGGATACCATGATTCACTCATATCACGAAATTCGTGAAACCAGAATGGTTAAGCCAGATACCAAAACGTTAAGAACAGCTGCTTTTGTTAATTCAATTGACAAAATTGCCGTTTCGTACATGAACTTAGGCGTTTGGCCATAGCCTAAATGCCGTCATTGCGAATCTCGATTTTTTTCGAGATGTGGCAATCTCATTCGAAAGCGTTGTAGAATTATCTGCAACGCTTTTTTATTTTGAAAATGTATGGTTCCATTCAATGTAGGTTAGGGTTAGCCCCGCTTTCGCTCCAATCGTTTTAAAACAAATTCTGTCATTCTGAGGCACGAAGAATCTGTGTCATCGGTTGCAGATGCTTCGTGCCTCAGCATGACAATGATATCTGCTTCATTACAATTTAAAAAGTATTTCCACATCAATCGGGTTTAAAAACAATAGTTAGTTTAGCGAATCTACTATGACCGGTCGTCATTGCGGGGCACAGTTAATCCCGACTATTCGGGAAAGCAATTTCTTTTGCCAAAAAATATTTCGAATAAGATTGCTTCGTCGGCTGAAAAAGCCTCCTCGCAATGAAACCGCCTAAAAATGCTAATTCACGTATCAATCGTGTAATTATAAACACATACGCGATACGATTGCGCCAGCAATTGATTCAAACTAACCCCTTAATCCGAAGAAGAAATACTCAATTCCTCCAGATCCAGTCGCCATTCTTCTTTCCTGATGATATCATCGTCATAATTTTTGTTGCTTTTCAAAAGGTGCAATTCATCCCGTTGAACCTGAATTAATGCCAGCATAATTTCATGATAGGCTTTTAAATCTACCTGATTGATTTCCCCATTTTTGAAAGCTTTCAAGGTGTCTTTTTTCTCCGTTGTTGAAGCTCAGCCTTTAAATTAACCATCAATTCATTGTGTGTACACTGGTATTGATAATCGGCCTTCAATTTATCCAGGGAAAGATCAATTAGTTTAAGCTTAATCTGGCTGGTTTGCTCCTGTTCAGAAAGTTTATGTTTTGGTTCTGGTATTTTTAGCCATTTAATAAATAGGGGTAAAGTTAATCCTTGAATCACGAGCGTAACAAATATCACCACGAAGGTGATAAATAAGATCAGGTTTCTTAATGGGAAAGTAATTTGCTCCGATATCATTACCGGAATAGAAAGTGCGGCCGCTAACGAAACCACGCCCCGCATGCCTGCGTATACGATGACCAGGGTTGAATGCCAGGTCATATCCTGGTAACGAACTCTTGTTTTCTTATTGAAAAGTGCGGTAACTCGTGAAGTAGAAAAAATCCATAAAAAACGAACGATGAGTGCTAAAATGCTGATGCCAACACCATAACCAATCGCCTTCGCAATTGGGTAATCGGGACCTAATCCAGCCACGATATCTGGTAAGGCTAAACCAATTAAAATAAACACTACACCATTTAATAAAAATATCAATGCAGACCATACAGAAACGGTTTTGATTCTTGAATTAGAAGTAAGAATTACATGTTGCTGGCTGGAAAGCAGTAGGCCACCTGAAACCACAGCCATCACGCCTGAACCGTGAAAATGTTCAGCAACGGTGTACATGAAATATGGTGTAATTAAGGTAAGTACCGTGTCGATGTTTTCAGTAGTAGGCAACCAGCGGTGTATCGCATAAAATATTCCGCCAATAGCTAAACCAACTAAAATACCACAGCCTGCCACTGATACAAAATCAATGGCGGCATCATGAAGCACAAATGTTCCGGTTGCAACAGTGGCTAAAGCGAATTTGAATACGATTAAACTGGATGCGTCATTAACCAAACTTTCTCCCTCTAAAAGCGAACTTACCATTTTTGGAATTTTCAAACCCTTAAGTACGGCTGCAGCGGCAACCGCATCTGGCGGAGAAACGATTCCACCCAGTAAAAAACCCAGCGCCAAAGTAAAACCAGGGATAAAAGCTACTGAGGCATAAGCGATAGCAACTGATGTGATAATGACTAAACCAACTGCCATTAAAAAGATGGCTCCTTTATATTCCCAAAAATCTTTCCATGAGGTAAACCATGCTGCCTCATAGAGAAGTGGAGGTAGAAATAAAAGGAAAACTATATTTGGATCAATTTTAAGGTGGGGAATGCCAGGTATAAAACCAATAATTAAGCCGGCCAAAACAAGGAATATCGGGTAAGAAATTTTTAATTTTTGCCCGACCATTACTAAAATGGTTACGCCAAGGAGTAATATGAGGATTAAGATGAGGTTGTCGTGAAGCATGAAAAAAGATATTGTTTATAGGTTTATGCACTAAATTTATTAAGAAATCTGGAATTTGAAAGGATAGTTACATGACCTTCAAGATTTGGTAGAGCGAATTGATGTTTTCATTTACGAAAGTCAACGTTCCTTCTATTCGAATTTTATTTCCAATGGTAGCTTTTCCTACAACATTTAAATGCTTAAAGCTTTTGAAGTAAGGTTTAAAGAATGGAAAGCTTGATTGCTTATTTAAAGGCTCAAAATTGATATTCAATCCAAAAAAATCATTTGAAGAAATAAAGCTTGAATTGATATCTGCAGCCTTTTTCGTGCTTAAAATTAATTTTTGATTGGTTTTACTAACAAAAAGTTTATACAGCGGGAAAACAGATTTATTAATTATTCCGCTATCTAAGTTCATCATATTTTGTCGGCTGAGATAATTTTTAAATCCCGCGGCAGCATCAATACTCATCACTAAATTAGGTATTTCGCGTCTTTGCACTGTTATTTTTTCAACCTTTTCGAAATCATCATTGTAGTCGTAAGTGATAATTGAATCAAGCTGATGTGTTATTCCTGTCCACTCGAAATCCATATAGCCATTATAGTATTTTGTTAAACTATCGCTATCCAAACTTATATTTTTAAGCCTGTGAGTTTTATTAGAAGTACTAATGAAATCTGCATTGAACCACATATTCATTATACTTTGATTATCAAATTTTCGGTGTGCTGGTTTTTTTTGTGGCACAATTGCTTCTGATAAAAACTCATTGTTGAACTTCAATAACCCCTTTTCGAAATTGATTGATGCGTTATTTGTAAGACTATAGAAAGCAATATGGTCTGTTGATTGCGCTATAAATTTAAATTTACTCCCTTTAAGCGCTATTTGATTTTTCTGGTTTAATATTTCGGTTAATGAAGCAACATACTTTCCTGCTTCATTTGAAAAAACAATGGCTGCGTTGTCGCCATTATATAACACTTCCAGATTTCCTAGATTGGATTTTCCATGATTTAGACCATCTTTTTTAGAAAGCTGCAACTTCAACGTGTTTTTAATAAAAAGTTCAAATTTCTTAAAATCATCAATGATTAACCTAGAAAACAAAGCTGTTGTGGGCTGGTCTCGAATCGTGTATAGGTAAATGCTTGATGGAATTTTTAGGCCATGATCAAATTTGTTAATTTTTGAAAGGCTATCTTTCTTTAGATCTGATTTTAAATAAAAACCCGGATGAGTAATCATATTCAAGGCCAAATTTTTATACATCTCATCAACACTAATTTTAATCAAAGCCGTAGTGTTTTTGGGTATTGATATTTGACTGGCCTTGAACTGCCTGTATTTAAAGGTGCCAACAAAAAAAATAAGCAGTGATATTAAAACCACTGCCGTTATTTTTAAAAATTTCTTCATGATTTACTTTTGCCACAGATTTATACAGATAAACAAATTGTGACAGCTTAAATCTGTGTTCATCGTTCTTATCTGTGGTTAATAAATATTATTTCGCTGCATTCTCAATTAGGGAAAACAAATATTTCAAAGCATTTTCATGCCCATTAGGAATTTCAGCGCTAATATCTGCAGAAACGACATTTCCTT
>SEDB01000034.1 GCA_004210715.1 Pedobacter sp. | reverse complement strand
TTGATGATGTTATCAACTTCTACATCGTTATATTTTGCTTTACCTTCTTCATCAACACCATCTTCAACAGATTCTGTTTTAGTGCCAAATTTGATTGGAACAGGTAAAAATTTAGCGTATTTATCTAAAATCTCCTGTAATTTCGATTCTTCTAAAAACTCTTCAGAATCTTTGTTTACATGAAGAATGATATCAGTACCACGGGTGGTTTTAGTTCCTTCAGTAATTTCGAATTCCGTGCTACCATCGCAAACCCAACGGGCAGTTTCTGCACCATCCTGGTACGATAAGGTATTGATTTCAACTAAATCTGCAACCATAAAGGCAGAGTAAAAACCTAAACCGAATTTGCCGATGATTTCATTTGCATCTTTGGCATCTTTAAATTTCTCAACGAATTCACTTGCGCCAGAAAATGCAACCTGATTGATGTATTTTTTAATTTCTTCGGCAGTCATACCCAAACCGTTATCACTAATGGTAATGGTTTTCGCTACTTTATCAACCGCTACTTGTACCAAAGGTTGGCCAACTTCGCCATTAAACTGACCTAATGAACCTAGTCTTTTAATTTTCTGAACTGCATCTACTGCGTTAGAAACCAACTCACGAAGAAAAATCTCGTTATCAGAGTATAAAAACTTTTTAATTATCGGGAAAATGTTCTCGGTATGTATCGAGATGTTTCCTTTTTCTTGTATGCTCATATGTAAATAAATTGTTTAATCTATATCCTGCATAACAAGGCTTGTTCCAAAGCACTTTATTTGCCAAAATGACAGATTGTTGCGCTCCCCATTTTGCTGTTGATTGATTTCTTTTACGGACAAAATACCTTATCAACCAAAATATAACTCCATTAAAACAAAAAGCCCGAAAGATTTTAATCTTCCGGGCTGATATATCTTACGAATTTATTTTAATTCAAGAGAAAGCTTGGTTCGCTTTCTTCGAGATTAAGAATTTTTGTGATTTTTTTGAGCAATACGTCCATTTGAAATGGCTTCGATAGGAAATCATCTTGCCCATAATTCAGTGTGGTAAAATCTTTAGCATCATACAAACCTGAAATTAACAAGATTGGGATTTTTGAAGTGCTTTCAATTGATTTTAGCTGCTCGCATAAAACTCTACCATCAATATGTCCTAAAGAAATATCGAGTAGAATTAGATCAGGGTTAAATGTTTCAATTCTATTAAAAACTTCTTCGCCATCATTTAGTGCGGAAACCTTAAAACCACCTATCTCGAGTATTAATTGTATGGTTTCTAAAACCTCAATGTCGTCGTCTACTACTAATATTCTCTTCATATTCTTTTGTGCAATGTATGTGCCTTCAAAATTATAACAAAATGTATGTGGTTATGTTTACAATCTTAAAAATATTTTAACAATAACTTCACAAGTGAGTTAAAACAGTCGGTTTAGCTTGCTTGCTTAACAATACCTTCTTTTTCAAGGATGAAATTAAATAAATCCTCTATGGGCTTCTGTAATATTTTTCCCGGTGCAATTCCATTTGCTTTTAAAACCTCAACCAAAGCGTCTTGATAGTAGTAGGCAATTGAGCCTACAAAGTGACAAGGAACATTTTTATGTTTGGGATAATCTTTCACATTGGTATCAACAAACTCCTGAAATCCGGTTTTTAAAATGTTCTGTATAAACGGATGATCTTTGTGGTTAGCCATAAATCGGCTAAAACCTGCCAGATATATATTTGGAAAAGGCTTCTGATATACATTTGTGATGATCTGTTCTTTTTCAGCTGGAAACGATTTTTTGAATTCAGATGCCAAAGCTGTAGGCATTTTATTATACAAATAGGCAAGCAATACCTTTTTGCCGAAAAATGTTCCCGAACCTTCATCACCTAAAACATAACCTAAGCCGTGATGACCATCATGAATTTTCTTTCCGTCAAAGTAGCAGATGTTTGAGCCAGTGCCTAAAATACAATTTAAGCCTTCGGCATTGCCACAGGTTGCGTAAACAGAACCTAACAGGTCATGGTCAACTGAAATAAAGGCGTTGTTAAAAACCGCTGATAGTCCATTTGAAACCACCTCGTGCTTATCAGGCGAGGAGCATCCAGCGCCAAAAAAGTAAATTTCTTTTACCTGATCAGCATATTGCATGATGGCTTCATTTTTCGAAATCAGTTTGCTAATCTCTTCTTCACTTAAAAAGTATGGATTGATTCCAGGCGTACTAAAATTAATGGTTTCTCCATTATGGTAGCCCATCCAATCTGTTTTTGATGAGCCACTATCTGCTACAAGTATCATGAGAATAAATATAAAAATTAATTAGACAAATCTATATTTCCGCTGATTTCTTTAAGCGTGGTTTCCGCTATTTTAGCCTGAAACTGCATTTCGATGAAACGATTTTGTGCATCGATAGCATTGCGTTGAGCTTCTCTTAGCTCTAATGGAGCAATGCTGCCCAATCGATATTTAGCCATGGTAATGTCGAGGTTTTCTTTAGCAATATCAACGTTACGTTGTTCTAGCTTAACTAAATCGAGGTAAGTAGCATAATTTTGATAGGCAGTTAACAGTTGCGAATTTACATCAAGTTTGGTTTTACTAACATTTAATGTAGCATTTTCAATATCAATTTTAGCATTTCGCTCTTGTTGTCTTTGCAGAAATCCATTAAATAAATTTAAGCTGGCGGTTACACCATAAGTAAATCCGTTGGCTGCAAAACGCTGGTTAAATCCGGTCGGACTTGTACTTTTAGCTCTGCTGTATCCCGAATTTAAGCTGATGGCTGGATAGCGGGCACCTTTAATTGACTTTAAATTAAGCGATGCAATTTTTTGATTGATAAAAGCATTTTGAAGATTAGGGTTTTGTTGTGCAGCAATTTCAGCCTGCTTGCTAAATAATATTCCTTTATCTACATCGATGCTATCTGCAACGCTAAAATTTGAACTAATATCTCTAACCATTAATTGATTTAAACGCACTTTGGCGATTTGTAAAAAATTTTTAATCTGAATATAGTTCGATGTATCGGTATTGTAATCAACCTGAGCTGTTAAAACATCCAGTTTAGAGCCACGCCCTAACGCTAGTTTTGTTTTTGCGATGTTGGTACGCCATACAGAAACATCTATTGCACTATCAGCGGCAATCAATAATTGTTGCTGTCTTACCACATCATAGTAAGCAGCAATTACGTCAGATACGGTAGTTAAGATGGTCAGCTTAGCATTTATTTCGCCTTGTTTCTGCAACTCCTTTAATCGGTCATAATTGGCAAACATAGTAAAACCATCAAAAATAGTCCAGTTTAAATCTGCACCATAACTGTTATTGGTACTTCTTGCCCCACGAATTACCCGATCTTCACCCGTAACCGGAGTTTGCCTGGTATTTTGAATACTTCCACCATTGGTATAAGTTCCATCAACAGTGGGCAACATGCCTGCATTGCCAATATTAGCATTGTTTTTTGCAATGTTAATTTCGTTTTTGCTGATTTTAATATCGTAGTTGTTCTGCAATGCAATGGTAATTGCTTCACGTAAACTGAGCTTCTCTTGTGCTAAACATGAAATGGATAAGCTCAGCAGGAATAGGAATATATTTAATTTCTTGCTCATCTTATTCTGCTATATGTGTTGCTTCAAGTTCAAAACGATCAGCATCTTTTAATTCTTTATTCGGTTTATAAGGTTTTGCCCAGTAAGAGTAAATGGCAGGAATTACGAAAAGTGTTAAAACCAGCGAAAATAAAGTCCCGCCAACAATAACAGTTCCCATACTCATTCTACTTTTTGCTGCAGCTCCTAAAGCCATCGCGATAGGTAAAGCGCCAATCGCAATCGCTAAACTGGTCATCAGAATAGGGCGTAAACGCGAAACAGAAGCCTCGCGAATCGCTTCAGGAATAGCAACGCCTTTTTCCTTCAATTGATTGGCAAATTCGACAATTAAAATACCGTTTTTAGTTACCAAACCAATTAACATGATGGTGCCGATCTGACTGAAAATATTCCAGCTTTGTCCGCATAACCAGAGGGATAAAAATGCGCCTGCGACAGCCATTGGCACCGTTAAGATAATAATAATTGGATCTTTAAAACTTTCAAACTGAGCTGATAAAATCAGATAAACCAATAATAAAGCCAGCCCGAAAGCAAAAAAAGTATTCGATGAACTTTCTTTAAAATCTCTTGATTCGCCACTTAGATCGGTAGAAAAAGTTTCATCCAGTACGGTAGCAGCTATTTTATCCATGGCATCGATACCTTCGCCAATACTTTTTCCTGGAGATAAACCAGCAGAAACCGTTGCAGAGATGAAACGGTTGTTGCGGTACAATTGTGGCGGACTGCTTTCTTCTTTCGCTGTTACCAAGTTATCCAATTGAATCAACTCTCCTTTATCACTACGTACGTAAACCGAACTTAAATCCAATGGATCTTTGCGGTCGCCGCGATCAAACTGACCAATTACCTGGTATTGTTTGCCGTTCATGAAGAAGTAAGAAAAACGTTGTCCACTTAAGCCCAGATTTAAAGTTTGCGCTATCGCGGATATAGAAACACCTAAGTTCTTCGCCTTATCACGATCGATGGTTAAATTGATTTCAGGTTTATTGAATTTCAAATTGACATCAGAAACAGTAAAAGTTGGATCTTTTGCAACTGCATCCATAAACAAAGGCACTTTTTCTCTTAACTTTTCGAAGTTTTGTGCCTGAATAATATAACTGATGGGTAAACCACCTCTACGACCAACAGAAATGGTGGGTTGCTGGTTAACAATTACTTTACCTTCGGTGTATTTTTTGGTTACCTTGGTTAGCATATCTGCAATTTCCTTTTGCGAACGTTCACGGTCTCCGGCATCAACTAATCCCATACGCACAAAACCAGAGTTGGTAGAACCTGCACCGCCAAAACCAGGAGAAGTAATGGTAATATTTACATTCTTTTCCGGAACAGAATCAATAACCATTTGGTTCAACTTCATGATGAATTTATCTGTAGTCGTGAAAGATGTACCTTCTGGTAAAGTAGCCGTCATGTTGATGGCGCTTCTGTCATCATAAGGGGCAGTCTCTTTTGGTAAAAGTTTCCAGAAGAGAAAAATCAATCCCATACAAACCACAATGATTGGAATGGAAAGCCATCTTCTATCTAAAAATTTGTTTAGGTTGGAAGCATAAGCATCATTCAGTTTAACGAAGTAGGGTTCTGTCCAATTGTAAAATCTTGAGGGTTTATGCCCGCCTTTTTTCATCAGGTATGCGTTTAACATTGGTGTTAACGTTAATGAAACAAAAGCTGAAATTAAAACTGCTGCTCCAATTACCACTCCAAATTCTCTAAATAAACGCCCCACGAAACCTTGCAGAAAAATAACCGGTAAAAATACCGCAGCAAGTGTAATGGAAATGGAAATTACCGCAAAAAAGATTTCATTTGAACCTTTAATGGCTGCCTCAAATGGCGACATGCCTTCTTCTACCTTTTTAAAAATGTTTTCCGTTACTACAATTCCATCATCAACCACCAAACCTGTGGCCAATACAATCGCTAATAAACTCAGTACATTGATGGAAAAGCCGAAGGCGTACATCACAAAAAAAGTAAATACCAATGAAACAGGAATATCAATTAATGGACGGAAGGCGATTGCCCAATCTCTAAAGAAAAGATAGATAATTAAGATTACCAAAACCAAAGATAATCCAATCGTTTCAGCTACTTCTGTAACCGATCTTTTAATGAAAAGCGTGTTATCTAATGCAACTTTTAATTTGATATCATCAGGCATATCTGCTTTCAGTTTATCAAAACGGTTGTAAAATTCTTTGCTGATATCTAAATAATTGGCGCCTGGTTGAGGAATAATGGCCACTGCAACCATTGGTTTGCCCGATTCTCTTAAAACTGTTTCTTCGTTTTCAGAACCTAATGTCGCATAACCAACATCTTTAAGTTTTACAACCTGGTTGCTGTCTGATTTTAATATTAGATTATTGAATTGCTCTTCATTAACCAGTTTCCCCAAGGTTTTAACCGTAAGCTCGGTGGTTTCTCCAGTGATTTTTCCTGAAGGCAATTCCACGTTTTCATTATCCAGTGCGGTAACAATATCTTGTGAGGTTAAGCCATAAGCACTTAATTTATTCGGATCCATCCAAATTCGCATCGAATATTTCCGTTGTCCTTGAATTTGAACACTACTCACTCCCGGAATGGTTTGAATACGATCGGCGATTACGTTTTCTGCAAAATCACTCAATTGCAAAGTGTTCCGCTTATCACTTTGAATGGTCATTGAGAGGATAGGGTCAGAGTTTGCATCAGCCTTGCTAACAATTGGTAACCCATCAATATCTCGTGGTAAATTTCTGGCTGCTTGCGAAACCTTGTCACGAACATCATTAGTGGCCTCTTCAATGTTTTTGTCGAGGTTAAACTCAACTGTGATGTTACTGGTACCCTGATTACTGGAAGATGAAATATTTCTAATCCCATCAATGGAATTAATTGATTTTTCAAGCGGCTCTGTAATCTGCGATTCGATGATGTCAGAATTTGCTCCAGGATAGGACGTTCTTACCGAAACTACTGTTGGATCGATGGATGGATATTCCCGAATACCTAAAAATGTATAACCAATAATTCCAAAAAGAACAATCAGTAAGTTCATTACGATGGCAAGAACAGGTCTTTTTATACTCGTGGTGGAGATGCTCATAATTATTCTTTAACCAAATTAACTTTTACAGGCGCATCTTTCTTTAAAGCCATAGAGCCAGTAGTCAGAACCGTATCGCCTGCTTTTAAACCTGAAGTAATGACAATGTTTTCATCAGTACGGGTGCCAGCTTCAACTTTAACTTCCTGTGCTTTTCCGTTTTTCTGAATATAAACTATTTTACCCTTCAAAACCGGGATAATGGCCTGATTAGGAATTAAGATGGCATTTTGCAATGTTGTTAAGGCAAGTTTTATTTTCGCAAACGAACCAGGCAACAAAGCATTGTCGGCATTTGGAGCCAACGCTCTAATTTGCAGTGTTCTGGTGGCAGCATTTATTCCTGGCTCAATCGCATATACCTTTCCTGTATTCTGTTTTGAAGAACCATCTGTAGTAAAAGTGATGGAAGAGCCCATTTTAATCTGACCTGCATATTTTTCAGGAACAGAAAAAGTTACTTTTACAGGGTTAGTGCTTACCAAATTGGCAATTACTGTTGCTGGCGTTAAATAAGTTCCTGCTGAAATATTTCGTAAACCAATGCGCCCTGAAAATGGAGCACGAATGGTTGTTTTGGCAAGTTGCGCCCTAATTAATTGTGTTTGTGCTTTTAAAGATGTTAAATCTGCTAATGAAATATCATATTCTTCCTGGCTAATTGCTCCTTTTTCCAGCAGTTGCTTCGATCGGTTTTCTGTGGTGCCAGATAGTTTTTGTTTGGTTAATGCTTCTTGTAATTGCGCCTGGATATCTCTGTCATTCACTTTTACCAAAACCGTTCCTTTGCTAACATTTGTTCCTTCGGTAAAATAAATCCCTGTAACCAATCCGGAAACTTCGCTTTTCAAAACAACAGATTCATTTGCATCAATGGCTCCGGTTACTTCCAGGTCATTATCGAAAGAGGTTGGTTTGACTACAATTCCTTCTACAACCATTGGCGCAGCAGCGCCGCCGCCTTTGGTTTGAGCACTGCCTGCTCCACCTTTTCCATCGAGTTTTTTGTTTGCGTTAATTCTGTAATACACTAAATAGGCCAAGCCAATAGCCAAAACAGCATAAATGATATACCTTTTCTTCATGTTTATATTTGTGTCGTGCTTATCTGAACGTTACTTTACAATAACGCCAGATATTAGAGCGTAAAAATATTCAAATAGTTTAGTCCTAAATTTGTTGTATTAAGGATGTTACTCAGTAAGTCGGAAGTCTTTAGCCGTTACTCTAAAGTATCAATAGAGAATTACGAAATGCCATCTGGGATTGTCAAATGCGCTTTTTTTAAAATCATGAGGGCAGTAATTATAAATTATGGAACATCATCTTCCGGTTTCAGACTCCCAACCTCCGGATAATTTGCTTTTAAAATTCAAAAACCCCATCAATAAATATATTTTTGTGGGCAAAATACCCTCAATATGTTTATTAAAAAATCAATTTTAAGTTTAGTGTTATTACTAACGAGTATTATGGCAGCAAAGGCGCAGGTAAAAATTGCTTTTGAGGTTTCTTTTAAAGAACCACAAGCACATTATGCTGAAGTTCAGATGAATATTTCTGGTTTGGCAAAAGATTATGTTGACGTTAAAATGCCAGTATGGACTCCTGGATCTTACCTTGTACGTGAGTTTGAAAAAAGCGTAGAAGAATTTAAAGCAACTGCTGGTGGAAAAGCCGTAAAAGTAGAAAAGGTTAGAAAAAATACCTGGAGAATATTTTCGGCAAAAGCTGCTAACATTAAAATAAACTATCGCGTTTATGCTTTTGAAATTTCAGTTCGCACACCATTTATTGATGATTCTCACGCTTTCTTATCTCCAACAGGAATTTTCATGCATCCTGATGGCATGATCAAATCGCCAAGTACGGTTAAAATTATTCCATTCAACACCTGGAGCAAAGTTTCAACTGGTTTAGAGCCGGTTGCAGGAGAGAAATTTACTTATAAAGCTAGTGATTTCGATATTTTATATGATAGCCCTATTGAAGTGGGTAACCAGGATGTTTTTGAGTTCATGGCTGCCGGGGTTCGTCATGAAGTAGCCATGTATGGTGGTGGTAATTACGACAAGGAAAAACTAAAAGTGGATATGGCTAAAGTTGTAGAAGAAATTACTGCAGTTTATGGCGAAAATCCTAACAAACATTATACTTTCATCGTTCATAACTTTTTGCGTGGCGGCGGTGGTTTAGAGCACTTAAATTCAACTACTTTGGGTGCAAGCAGAAATGCTTACAATACAGAAGCTGGTTATAAAGGGTTTTTAGCTTTGGTTGCTCATGAATATCATCACTTATGGAATGTTAAACGTTTACGTCCGGTGGCTTTAGGTCCGTTTGATTATGATAATGAAAACTATACCACTAACCTTTGGGTTGCTGAAGGATTTACATCGTACTACGAAAATAAATATATGCACAGAGCTGGTTTTAATGATGATGTTACTTTTGTAAATGATCTTGCTGGTGCAGTTGGTACAGTTACAAACACACCTGGCGCTAAATATCAGTCGGCTGCATCTTCAAGTTACGATGCCTGGATCATTGGTTATCGCCCGAATGAAAACTCTAAAAACAATTCGATCTCTTACTACAGTAAAGGCGAAGTAATTGGTATTTTAATGGATTTGGAAATTATCAATGCTACAAAAGGCGCCAAAAGTTTGGATGATGTGATGAAAGCGATGTATCTGCAATGTAAAACGTTAAAACGCGGCTATACCGATGCAGAGTTTAAAGCAATGGTTGAAAAAATAGCTGGAATCAGTTTTACCAATTTTTGGGCAAAATATGTGAATGGTGTTGATGATGCAGAATACGTGAAATATTTTGGTTATGCAGGTATTGATGTAGCTACTGAAAATGCAACTCCTGGTAAACCCGTAAGCGGCGCCGCAGGTCAGTTAACCAATAACGGTACGATTTCGGTTTCTTCAATTACCAGAAATTCTGCAGCATGGATTGCCGGCTTAAATGTAAACGATGAAATTATTTCTTTAGATGATGTAACCGTAAGTGATGCTTTGGCCACTATAAAATTAAGAAGCCCGATGTTATCATTGGAAACTTTGCCTGTGGTTTCAAAGAAAAGTATTGGTGATGTTTTAAAACTTAAAGTAAAACGTGATGGATTAGAGAAAGAAATTTCGTTAACCCTAAAAGAAAATCCAAGTGTGCGATTAAAAGCCACCATCAATGCAAACGCAACGCCAGCTCAAAAAGTGGTGTTCAAAAAATGGACTGGTAAGTAACTTAGATTCAGTTGCAAATACTTTTTAGCGTAAATAGACAGCGCATCGGTTTTATCGATGCGCTGTTTTTATATTAGCATTTTCCAGTCTCCAAATGATTTGATCATCATTCGTAATGAGATTGATTAACAACTGAGTTTAAGTCCTGAAGAGGTAATGGCTGATTTGAGATGTGTTCTGCTGATGCTCGTGTTCGCATTGAGAAATTCCTGAAGTAGTCACGATACTTTTACGAAGCCTTCCCGAACGTTTCCCGAAGCCTTCCCGAACCGTTCCCGAAGGCGACCCGAAGCGTTCCCGAATAAAATGCCTGTTTTCCCGAACAACCCCCGAACAACCTGGCGTGATAAAGTAAATTGGTTATGGATCTGTTGAAAATGTAGCGTCAGGTCTGGAGGTGTTACTCAAGTTATACAAAAAAATCCCGCTGGAAATTTTCCAGCGGGATTTTTTGCTTTAAGCCTATTTTTAAGCTTTTTGCTTAAAAAGTATATCTAAAGCCTAAGCCAAATCTTCCAGCGTTAAAATCACTATCGCCATCTCCAAGGTAAAGTCTTGGTCTCCAGTCTAAAGCAATTGCTAGTGGTGCACCAGCAATTTTATAATCTAAACCTACCATTGGTACTAAATAGAAATTAGAACCTCCATCATAAAGTTGTACTGACGGACCACCACCTAAATACCAATCTAAACCTTTAGCACCAGGAATCGAAGCATTGTATTGTAAGAATGCTTGTAAAGTAGTCGAATTTCCACCGAACAAAACTTCGCCTTGTAATGCTGCGCTTCTGCTAAAATGATGTCTTACTGAAGGCCCAACTAAAGTAGCACCATCGCCAAAGTCAATGCCTAAACCTAAACCTGTCTTGTAGTTTTGCGCTTTAACGCTCGTTGTTGTCAGTGCAAATAAAGCAATGCATCCTAAAATTGTAAATAGCTTTTTCATAATAGATTTTTTAATAAGTAATGTTTTTTAATTATTTAATCTGCTTAACAACTATAATGCCGTTTATGTTTTTTGAGTAAAAATCTCAGTGCTGTAAAAAACAATGCTTGCATAGTAATGTTAAACTTCTTAAGTTTATTCAAATATTTTATTCCGGAAGTGATTTTGGGATTTTTTAAACGAGCGAAATTTTTCGATTAAAAACATAAGGCTTGGCACATCTTTATGTTTGATTTTTTAACTTAACCAAATAATATAAAAGATATGACTGCAGAAATTACGAGGGTCTTTGATCTGCTAAGACATAGCCTGCAAAATCCGAAGCAAGAATTTATCAATGGAAAAATTAATGGTAAATGGGTTAATTATAGTACAGAAGAATTTTGTGAAACTGTAAACAATTTAAGTCGTGGCTTAATTAAACAAGGAATTGCCAAAGGTGGTCGTGTTGCGGTAATGTCGCACAATAGGCCAGAATGGAATATTGCAGATTTTGCCGCCAATCAAATCGGTGCATATCAAATTCCATTGTATCCAACATTAGCCGAGCAAGATATTCAGTTCATTTTAAAAGATGCAGAGATTTCGATCATCTTTGTTTCTGATCTAGATTTATACAAAAAAATCAAGCCCTGTGTAGCGGCTATCAATCCGGAAATTAAAATTTTTAGTTTCAATGATGATGTAGAAGGGGTAGCCTGTTGGAAAACATTAATAGAAGATGGTAAAAATAACCAGGATATTAACTTGGATGATTATCGGGCAAAAGTAGAACCAGAGGATATTTTAACTTTGATTTATACTTCAGGTACAACCGGTACACCAAAAGGCGTAATGTTAACACATGATAATTTGGTGGCCAACTTCACAAATTCATCTGTAGTAATGCCTGAGGGCGTAAATAAAAGCTTGAGCTTTTTACCGCTTTCACACATTTTCGAGCGCATGATTATTTATCTTTACTTGTATAATAAAACGAGTATTTATTATGCGGAAAGTATGGATACCATCGTTGCTGATATTCAGCATGTGAAACCAAATGCATTTTCGACAGTGCCTCGTCTCCTGGAAAAAGTTTATGATAAAATCATGGAAAAAGGCAAGTCGCTTACTGGGGTAAAAAAAGGAATTTTCTTTTGGTCGGTGGCGTTGGCCGAAAAATATACAACTGATGCAAGTGCCTGGTATAATTTCAAATTGGGTATTGCCAGAAAACTTGTTTTTAAAAAGTGGCAAGAAGCATTGGGTGGAGAGATCGTTGTAATTGTATCGGGAGGTGCTGCTTTAAATCCTAGACTGGCAAGAATATTTTGGGCGGCCGGAATGCCTGTTTTTGAGGGCTACGGTTTAACGGAAACATCACCAGTAATTACGGTTAACCATTTCGGAGGAACTATGTTCGGAACCGTTGGAGAAGTAATAAAAGGTGTAGAGGTAAAAATTGCTCAAGATGGGGAAGTATTAACCCGCGGCCATCAGGTAATGAAAGGTTATTATAACCGACCCGATTTAACCGCAGAAGCTGTTGATCAGGATGGTTGGTTTCATACTGGCGATATTGGAGAGTTAGTAAACGGACGGTTTTTGAAAATTACCGATCGAAAAAAAGAAATGTTTAAAACAGCAGGTGGCAAATACGTGGCTCCTCAAATGTTGGAGAATAAATACAAGGAGTCGATTTTTATTGAACAGATTATGGTGTTGGGAGAGAACAGGAAATTTCCTTCAGCTTTAATTGTTCCAAACTTTGAAGCACTTAAAACCTGGGCTGGCAGAAAAGGAATTAACTTTAGCACCAATGAAGAAATCATTAAAAATGAGCAGGTTTTATCAAAATATAACGAAGTAATTGAAGCTGCAAGTGTTGAGTTCGGTAAATGGGAACAAGTGAAAAGGTTTGCGTTATTACCGAAAGAATGGAGTATAGATGGTGGAGAACTTACACCGAAATTAAGTTTAAAAAGAAAAGTCATTACTGAAAAAAATAACGACATCATCGAAAAAATATATAAAGATGCAGAAAACTACAAAGCCCCTAATTAAGTTGAAAATTACCTCAACCTTAGTTGTTTTATTTATTGGTTTAGTCAGTTGTGTAAGTGGTCAAATTGGGAAAAATAACAGTGGCGAGTTTAAAAATGGAATGGTTGTTACCGCTCATCCAGAGGCATCTAAAGTTGGGATTGAAATTTTGAAAAAAGGAGGCAATGCCGTTGATGCAGCAGTAGCTGTTCAGTTTGCATTGGCAGTGGTTTACCCGAATGCGGGTAACATTGGTGGTGGTGGTTTCATGGTTTACCGATCGGCAAAAGGAGAAGTTAATGCACTTGATTTTCGCGAAAAAGCTTCAGCCGCGGCAAGTAGAGATATGTATTTGGATGCTGAAGGAAATCCTATTGTAGAGAAAAGTTTGTACGGTCACTTGGCTGCAGGCGTTCCAGGCTCAGTTGAGGGTATGGTTGAAGCGCACAAAAAATACGGTAAACTTTCTTGGAAAGAAGTTGTGCAGCCCGCAATAGATTTGGCTGAAAAAGGTTTTCAAATTACCAAACGCCAATCGAGCGAACTAAATGGTTTGCACCGCAAATTGATGGATATTAATGTAAATGGAACTGCTTTAGTTAACTTGGAAAGTACATGGCAAGAGCATAGTTTATTAGTTCAAACTGAGTTGGCAAATACGTTGAAACTTATTCAACAAAAAGGCAGAGCCGGCTTTTACGAAGGTGCAGTTGCTGATTCTATAGTGGCCGAAATGCAGCGTGGAAAAGGTTTGATGACCAAACAGGATCTAAAAAATTATCGTGCCGTGTGGCGTAAACCAATAACCGGGAATTATCGTGGCTATAAAATTATTACCATGCCGCCAACTTCCAGTGGTGGTATCGCATTAATTCAGTTGCTGCAATCTGTTGAGCCCTACCCTTTAAATAAATGGGGACATAACGCCGATTCTACTGTACAGGTAATTGTGGAGGCCGAAAGGAGAGTATATGCAGATCGGGCAACACATCTAGGCGATCCTGATTTTTACAAGGTTCCGCAAAAGGAGTTATTAAATACCGACTATAATAAAAACAGAATGGCCAATTTTAATTGGGCTGCTGCAACACCTAGTAACGACGTTTTGGCTGGGGTAGTTAAGGGTAAAGAAAGTGAAGAGACTACACATTTTTCTATTGTTGATCATGATGGAAATGCGGTTTCTATTACTACCACTTTGAATGGTTCTTACGGTTCTTTAGTTGTTGTTAAAGGTGCTGGGTTTCTGCTTAACAATGAAATGGATGATTTCTCTGTGAAGCCAGGTGCTCCAAATATGTATGGTTTAGTTGGCGGCGAGGCCAATGCTATTGCGCCAAATAAAAGAATGCTAAGTTCAATGACTCCCAGTATTGTAGAAAAAGATGGAAGCCTTTTTATGGTTGTGGGAACTCCAGGAGGCTCAACAATTATCACGTCTGTTTTTCAAACCATTATTAATGTAATCGATTTTGA